>JAUILJ010000322.1 GCA_030433055.1 Polyangia bacterium | reverse complement strand
CCACCTCCGAGGCGACTCCGAACGGCCTGATCCGCATGGTCAGGACGAGCGGGGGGCCCTACACGTGCCCGGGTAGCGACTGCATCGAACTCACCCGCGGCACGCTGTATTCGCCCAGTGAGGCGGCATCGGGGCTCGGCAAGAAGAGCTCCTGGCCCAAGTTCGCGCCCTTCTCCCAGGCGGGCGACCAGATCTTCTTCATCTCCTTCAACACCCGGGCAGACTACGGCTTCCTCGCGGCGGACGAGACGCAGCTCTGGATGTTCGCCGTGGACGTCTCCCGGGTTGGAGATGGAGATCCGTCGTATCCACCGTTCTGGTTGCCATACCAGGACTTCGAAGACGGCAGCCTCACGGCCTACTGGACCGAGACCTTACCCTGTGAGGCCGACCCTCAAGGTGGCTGTGCGGGGTGCGTGGGGGGCGAGAGCTGCGTGATCCGAGCCGATAACACCTGCCACTGCGCCACGGTGCCGCGATGACGAGACTCAACTCCATGTACCTATGCTCATTTGCACGCGGAAGCAGGATCTTGGGGTTAGGAACCCTGCTCCTGGGTTCGAGCTGCGCCATCACCAGCTGTAATCTAGGTCAACCCCCCAGAGACGGCGACTCGGTGGCGTCCGGCGCAGGAGACGCGGTGATCGTGGGTCAGGAGGTCGAGGCCAAGCCACGAGCCGTGGCTGCGCCTGCCATGCCGGGCAAGAACGTGCCCGCCATCAAGATCGACACGGTTGGCTACCCACCGGAGTGGACCAAGATCGCGATCTACAACGTGGAGCCGAAGCAACCGCGGGTCGTGAATGAGGCGGGAGACACCATCTACGTGATCCCTGCGGCAAAGGTGGTGAGCCGGGGAGTGGACGCTGCGAGCCAGGATCCAACGTGGCAGGTCGATTTCAGCGAACTCAAGACTCCGGGTAAGTACACGCTTCAGGATGGGAGCGGCGCCAAGAGCTTCCCGTTCGTGATCGCGAAGGACGCCTATCACAAGCCACTGGTCGCGGGGCTGAAGCATTTCTACTTTCAGCGCTGTCGCACGGCGCTCGAGGCGCCGTACGCCGAGTGGGAGGGCACCAGCTACACCCGGGAGCACGCGTGTCACATCCATGCGGATACGGCTTGGGACTACAACGACTACCCCGCGAAGAAGCACCACTGGAAGGTCGAAGGCGGCTGGCACGACGCAGGCAATTTCGAGATGTACGTCCCCTCCACGGCGCCAACCGCGGAGGCGCTGCTGATGGCCTACGACGCGCACCCGGAGCAGTTCGCGGACAAGCAGCTCAACATCCCAGAGAGCGGAAACGGCATCCCGGACATCCTGGATGAGGCGCGCTACGGCCTCATCTGGGTGCTCAGCGTGCAGGATCCGAGCGGAGCCTTCCGACACCGCGAAGCGGTGTTCGACTGGTCCGAGTCAGGCCCTGCGGACAAGGAGAGGAAGCCCCGCTGGATTGGCGGGGTAGGCAGCGCCAGCACCGCCAAGGGCGCGGCCGTGCTCGCCATGGCCGCTCGAGTCTACCAGCGCTGGGATCCGACGTTTGCCAAGGCGGCCGAGGCTTCGGCCCGCCGGGCCTGGACCTGGCTGGAGCAACACCCGGAGCGGGTGATGGTGGACAACAAGGGCAGCGAACAGCCGCTGTGGGACGATGGGCCGGAGTTCAAGACGGACCATGGAGCGCGTTTCCTCGCGGCTGCGGAGGTGTGGCGCAACCTGCGTGTTCCAAGGGCCCTCGATCGAGTCCGGCACTGGCTGAAGGTGTCCAAGGAGGCGAGGTCCGACGAGCTGTTCGACGGCGCGTGGGGGAACCTCAGCCGCTGGGCCCTCATAACGCTCGCCAAGGACGACAAGACACCCAAGGATGTACGGGAAGAGTCCAGGAAGCGTCTGCTCGCCGCTGCTCAGACGCTGCGCCCACGGGTCGAGTCTGAAGACGGCTACCGCTGTGCCACGGGGGTCGACGGCTACTACTGGGGACACAACTCGAACCTGCTGGAGAAGGCGCACGTGCTGCTCGAGGTCAGTCAGCTGTTCCCCGAGGCAAGCTGGGCGAAGGAGGCGGCGCGCGATCAATGGCACTGGGTGCTCGGGCGCAACCCGAACGCATACTCCATGGTCACGCGGATCGGCAAAGCCCCCGAGCGCATGTATCACGTCGAGTGGGGCACGCAGCCGAAGCCGCCTCCGGGCTACTTGATCGGAGGTCCGAACGCGATGGAGATGAAGATGCTGGCCCCAAACGCTCCAGCCAAGGCGCTGCTGTGGGAGAACCCGAAGCCGCTCCGCTCAGGAGTCCCCGCGGGTAGCCTGTGGCACGCGGAGCAGAGCGATCTGTGGGACGGAGGCTTCGAGCCCGAAGGGGAGTGGGGCAACGGATGGTGGGCGGTGACGGAGCCTGACATCTACTACAACGCCAACCTGGTGCTCGTAGCCAGCGCCATGCAAGAGGCGCAGTAGAGCTCGACCGGCGGACCTCACCCCCGCTCGAGCCCAACAACGGTCTGTCGCTCCAAGCAGGTGCGACTCAATGTTCGTGCGACGCCGTGGCGCTCGAACGGGAACAGGCGAGAACAAAGTGAACAAACGGATCGACCTCAACGAGGGTTGGCATCTGGGCTCCAGCGCGCGCGTTGGCCAGGATGGCCGGGTACTGAGCACGGAAGCTGGAGCGAGCTCCCAGGAATTGATCCGCAAGGAAGCGGGCTGGCTCGACGTGCGGTTGCCCTGCACCGTGCTGGGAGCTTTGGTCGAGGCTGGTGTGTACCCCGAGCCCTTCGTGGGCAAGCGTCTGCTGGACATTCCGGGTCAGGGGCCGTTCGCGGTCAACTTCTCGAACCATGACATGCCGGAGGACAGCCCCTTCGCTGTGCCCTGGTGGTACCGCCGGACGTTCGAAGCGCCGTCTGAGCTGGGCGAGCGCGTGCTCCTTGGGCTCGATGGTCTCAACTACCGCGGCCACGTGTGGATCAACGGCGAGCTGTTGGCGGACGAGTCCACGTTGGTCGGGGCCTATCGAGACTACGTGTTCGATGTCACCGACTACCTGCGGCGCGACGCGCCGAACGTGATCGCCATCGAAGTGCGCGCACCGAACAAGGACGACCTCGCGATCACCTGGGTGGACTGGAACCCGTCTCCGGCGGACAAGAACCTCGGGCTGTGGCGTGAGGTCTGGCTGCGCGGCGTGGGCCCGGTGCAAGTGGTTCGCGCTCAGGTGAAGAGCCGCGTGCTCAGTAAAGGCGCGGGGCACCAGGCGTTGCTGGAAGTGCTCGCCGAGGTGCACAACCTCGGAGGCGAGACGGAACACACGCTCGTGCTCGCCGATCTGGGGAGCCTCGGGATCGCGCTCGAGGCGAAGGTCGAGCTGGGGCCCGGAGAGTGCAAGCGGGTCCTGTGGAAGGCCGAGACCCACCCGGAGCTCGAGATCGACGACCCGCCGCTGTGGTGGCCGCGGGTCATGGGCGAGCAGCCGCTGCTCGAGCTGGAGGTCACCAGCAGCGTCCAGGGCTGCTTGAGTGACGCCCACCGGTCGCGGTTCGGGATCCGGGAGGTAACGACGGAGCTCACCGCTGACGAGCACACCCTGTTTCGCATCAACGGCGAGCCGCTCGTGATCCGCGGAGCCGGCTGGGCAACGGACCTGTTCCTGCGCCCCGACTGGGAGCGCGATCAGCGGCAGATCGAGTACGTGGTCGCGATGAACCTCAACACCATCCGCTTCGAGGGGATGCTCGAGCGGGGGCGCTTCCTGGAACGCTGCGACGAGCTCGGCCTGCTGGTGATCGCCGGCTGGTGCTGCTGTGATCACTGGGAGAAGTGGGACAACTGGAAGGAGGAAGATTACAGCGTTTCCGTGGAGAGCCTGCGCTGCCAGCTGCGCAGGGTGGCCCACCACCCTTGCATGCTGAGCTGGTGGTACGGCAGCGACTTTCCGCCACCGCCTCGCGTGGAGCAGAGCTACCTGGAGGTGTTCGACGCCGAAGCCTGGCCGAACTGCAAGCAATCCTCCGCGGCCAACAAACCGACGCCGGTCACCGGCCCCAGCGGCATCAAGATGGTGGGACCGTACGAGTACGTTCCACCCAACTACTGGCTCACCGATCGTGACCGCGGCGGCGCTTTCGGCTTCGCGAGCGAGATCTGCCCCGGGGTGGCGGTTCCGCCGCTACACAGCTTGCTCCGCATGTTGCCAGCTCAGAACCACTGGCCCCCAGACGACACCTGGAAGTTCCACTGCGGGGGACAGGAGTTCCACAACCTCGACTTGTTCCTCGAGGCAACGCAGCGGCGGTTGGGTGATCCATCCAGCATCGAAGACTTCGCTCGCAAGGCCCAGCTCCTGACGTACGAGGGGCAGCGGGCGATGTTCGAGGCCTACGGCCGCAACAAGTATCAAGCCACGGGCGTCGTCCAGTGGATGCTGAACAACGCCTGGCCGAGCTTGATCTGGCACCTCTTCGATTACTACCTGCGGCCTGCCGGTGGCTTCTTCGGAACCCAGCGAGGCTGCGAGCCGCTCCACGTTTCGTACGGGTACGACGACCACGCGGTATGGATCACCAACGACTATCGCCACGCGGTCGAGGGCCTGGAGCTGTCCGTACGGGTCTACGGGATCGGGGGTGAGTTGAAACTTTCAAGCGCCCGGCAGCTGTCGATCGGAGCGGATGCGGCGGAGCGAATCCTGGAGCTGCCGAGCCGGCAGGCCCTGGGGCTGAAGCCCGGCGAAGTGGTGTTCCTCGATCTGCAACTGCGAGAGTCCGGGCAATGCGTGAGCCGCAACTGGTACTGGATCCCTGCGGAAGATGACGAGATCGACTTCGAGAATGGAAACTGGTATTACACGCCGGTCAAGCGTTTCGCGGATCTGAGCGCGCTCGCTCGCTTGCCGCAGGCGAGCGCGTTGGACGCTTCACTTCGAGTGCATCGGGAACTCGGCTGTCAACGCCTGGACCTGCGCCTGGACAATCCGGGGCCCGAGCTCGCGTTCTTCGTCGAGCTCAGGCTGTGCGACGCAGACGGCTCCGATGTGTGCCCTGTGCTCTGGGAAGACAACTACGTCACCCTCGGCCCGGGCGAGACGCGGGTGATTCACGGTCGGACCTCCGTCGCGGCTCCCCTGGAAGTCGAGGTTTCGGGCTTCAACGTGGGTTCTCGCCGGGTTCGAGCCGAGCGCTCCCTGCCGCCGCTGCAGCTGCCGGATCTCTTCGAACCAGCCAGCGCCGAGTGAGCAGGCCCGGTCTCGGCAACGCGGAAAATTCGTCAGCAAACGCAGACGGCGTGCCGGGAGACCGACACGCCGTCGCCAGTGCATCCGTGGCTACTTCCGCGAGGATGTACCAGGAGCTCAGCCGTGGCTGCTTGCGCCCTTGCGGTAGGCTCCCGGAGTGTCACCGGTGACCTTCTTGAACGAACGGATCAAGTGATGCTGGGACTGGAACCCAGAGGCTTGCGCTATCTGCTCGGTGGTCAGCGGCGTGCTGGCGAGCAAGCGCTTGGCGTGCTCCACGCGGACCGCGCGCACGTAGGCGAGGAACGAGGTGCCCGTCGCCTGCTTGAAGACTCGGCTGAACGCCGGCACGCTGAACCCGGCCTTGCGGGCTACGTCGGGCAGGCGGAGTTGCTCCGCGAAGTTCTCCTTCAGGTACTGCAGGGTCGCCTCCAGGCGCATCACCTTCGGGCCTTCCAGGGACTTCTGAGACACGAAGGCCAGGCGCTCGAGCGCCGCCTTGAACGTGTCGATGATATCGCTCGCGGTGGTCGCCTCTTCGACGCGCCGGGTCAGATCCGCCGCGAAGCGATCCCGTGCCTCCTGGCGCATGGGGTGCCTGCGCTGAATGGCGCCGAAGAGCTGGAACAGCATCGCTAGGAACTGCGAGCGAACCACCTCGATGCGCTCGTCACTGTGGATCAGCACCAGACGGACATAACGATCCGCAGCGACCTTGATCTCCGTCTCCCGCTGACGCCCAAAAGCGTCTGAGAGGTCCGTCGCGGCGTCTTGCAGCTGGCTGTAGGTGACTTGCTCCCGTCCGTAGTGATCCTCGTGGAACAGCACGTCTTGCTCGAGCTGCAGGCAGAGGTGGAGCGCCAGAACCGCCTGGCGGTGCGACTCGTACAGTGAAGAGCCCGCAGGCAGCGAGCGACCGATACCCACCACCGATCGCAGCCCGAACTGCTTGTATACGAACTGCTGCAGGCGCTCGGCGCGTTCGCGTAGCTCCAGCCGTTGGCGCACGTCGCTCTTGCCGCGGAGTGGAGACGTGATGAAGGAGACGCCGTAGTCACTGAGCCCGACGGCTGCGGTCTCCGGCCAGTCCCGCACATGAGCGATCAAGGCGCGCTGGATGCGGGCGTTGCGGATCATCGCGCGCACCGGATCCAGCGGCTCGACCCGAGCCTCCAGCGGCATCAGGGTCATGGCCGTGGTGGGCAGCCGCTGGATGCCGATCCCTTCCTTCAGCCAGTCCGTCAGCTGACCCTCGTAGTACCAGGGCGTCATGTGGAACTTGTCGGCGCTGATCGCGCTCTCCACCCACACGTCGATGGGCCACAGCTTGTCGAAGACGGTGCTGTTCAGCTCGTCGACTTCCTGCTGAATGTCCAGGCTGCCCGGTTCCGCGGAGAGAAACGCCGCGTAGTAGCCGAGGAAGCGCTCGAGGCCGCTGAGCAACTCCGCTGTGAGCACCGGCAGACTCAGCGCCATGCGCACGAAGCGCACGAAATCGCTGTTGGCGCTCGTGGGCTCTCGCCCCGTCAGCTGCCGCCAGCTCTCGGCGAGCCACTCCCACTCGGGTTCACGGGTCAGAAACTGCCCTGCGTAGAGGAAGGTCTGGCCGACGTCGTCAGCGCCCATGGGCAAGAACAGATCGGCGAAGCCGAACAGCTCCTCGACCACCAGGCCCCGGGCCAGCTTCGCGCGGCGCAAGCACTCGAGGTAGTACTCATCGCGCTTCGACTCCTTGCCGTAGAAGATCTCGAAGTGGAAGGGCTTGAGGTTGTCGCTGGGGACGCCCAGCTCCATCCACTCGAGGCCACGATCGCCGTCCCACTGGATCACGTACAGCGGGAGCTGAGGCCTGCGGCTGATCACGTTCTGCAGTGCGTAGAAGCTCGTGAGCTGGCGCTGCCATGGGGGACGAATTGCACGCACCATGCTCTCCGAGATCGGGGCGACGTCGAACGGTGGCGGGGGTGGGGTGAGTAGGACGGCGGTGTTCATAGTCTAGCTCCTTGCGGGTTCTATCGAGGGGAGATGCCGGATGGCGTCGGAGGCGCGCTCTCGATTCCCAGCTGCGCGTTGCCTGGTGTTCGCGGGCGCCGCTGAGGTCGGGTTTGGGGGGGTGAGGAGAGGTGAAGCACGAAGCGCGATTCCGTACGCAAATGTTTGGGGGTTAGTTGCTGGGACACGGCGCGGCAGCCGGAGTCCACCAGTTGCCGCTCATGGTGATGAGGCTCAGGAGTTTGAGGGTGTCGTCGTAGTACACGTCGGAGGAGCCCATCGTGATCACGGCATCCCACAACGCATTCAGCCAGCTCTGGTTTGCGGTGTCGCTCATCGCGGCCACGCCGAACGGAGCCATGTAGGCCAGGCTGCTGTAGGCAGAGTTGGGCAATGGCTCGCCGTTGAGTTCGTAGCCCGCGGCGATCGACCAAGGGTCACCACCCGTTGCCTCGCGGATGAAAGCGTTTTGAGCGTCCAGCACCTGTTTGGCGCGCGTGTCGCCGCTGGTGAGCCAGTAGGCTCCGATGCGCCAAGGTACCCGACAGGCGTTGTACCCGTAGGCGCCGTCCGCGGCGTTCTCCAGGAAGTACGGCTCCGCGGGGAATGGAGCGTCGCTGGGGCTCTTGATGAAGTCCGGCAGCAAGCCGCTGCTGGATGAGGGGCCCGCCTGCAGCGCGCCGAACATCGCCAGGGAGGCGGCGAGCAGGTCGCTCCAGGAATCGTCACCAGTAGCCTTGGCGAAGCTCATCAGGTGACCGGGCATCACATCGCTCGATCGCGTCGAGTCGCCATACTCACCCCCATCCACCCAGTCCCCGAGCTTGAGGAAGGTGCCACCTCCGCTCACTTCGGAGGCGCGGATCCCTGCAATCACGCTCAGGGCCTCGGCGTGGTAGTCGATTTCTCCGC
>JAUILJ010000321.1 GCA_030433055.1 Polyangia bacterium | reverse complement strand
CAAGCCGTCGAGACGCAGCGCGCGGGCGCCGCGCGCGCTGCCGTCCGCGGCGCGGTACGCGCGCGACAACGCTTCGGTGTAGGGTGACCCGCACCGCGAACGAATCGCATCCAGGTCGGCGATCGCCGCGCCCCGCTCGCCACGGTCGAGGTGCAGCGACGCCCGCATCAGATCCGCAGAGTACGCTTCCTCGAGGAATACGGCGAAGAGCGCCGTGGAGTAGCTGAAGCTCGCCGCAGCACCACCGGGCGCAGAGTCCAGGGAGCGCTCGGGCTGTTGGAAGAAGACCGGAAAGAAGCGCTCCATGTCCTGAAGCTCGGGGAAGAGCGTGTCCGTCGCCCACTGAGCGCCGGCCTCGGCGAACCACGGCTCGATGCGGGCGTCGTAGCGCGCCTGGACGAGATGGAAGTACTCGTGGGGCACGACCGTTTTCAGTGCTGTCGGCGCGTCCGCGTAGGCGTAGCCCTCGAAGTCGTTCTCCACGATCAAGAAACCAGAGCAGGCACCGGCGCTCGGCGCCCCGCACGACTCATCGACCTTGGTGCCGTCTGCGCTACCCCCGAAGTTCATCAGGTAGATGTCGATGGCGTCATCGTGGGCTGCGCAGGGCTCCAGCTGATCCGACACGGCCGAGGCGTAGCCCATGGAGTCGAAGTGCGCGTATGCGCTCTCGGCAATGGCCAGCGCATCCAACACGTACGGAGGGTTCGCCTCAGCGGCGTCGGGTGGCGCATGCTCACCATCGAGCGTGAACCACATACGGAAGTGCCCTTCAGCAGATACCCGCGACGTCACGCTCTGCCCGAGGCCGTAAGGGCTGTCGGGGTGACTCGGACGCAAGCTGTCGCAATCTTGGGCGCCAGCGCCGGTTGACCAGGACGTCGCTGCGACGAGCGCGAACCCGCACGGAATCAACACGCAGCGCCCCCTATTGAATATCGATTTCATTAGCGCACCCCGCGACTCCCAACGAAAGGTGCGGCGCCGGGGACTCCACGGACCTGGCCAGGACACGCTTCATCCAAGGATTCTTCGGACTTGGATGGCTGCCCCGGCGCCGCATCAGGACCATGACCCGTCGCCCCCAAAATGAAAACCATTTTCAATTCGCGAGCAGAAAATGATTTTCATTTTCATTAACGCGTGCATACTCAGCCCAGAGAGTCGCTCCTGGCTCTCCGTTCCCCCAACTTCGAGCCGGTGCGCCCACGCCCAGCTACCTCATGTGGGCGCACCGGCGGGGACCTACTCTGACTCAGCGTTCTCCATGTTCGACCTTCGCCATCAATCCTCGCGGAACCTGTGCACCAGCCTCGGCCTGCTCTTCCTGGTGGGCTGCACCGACATCTCCGTCGACAAGGCCGAAGCGACCGGAGGTCAAGCTGGGGTGGCAAGCGCAGGCAGCGCGAGCGGCGCGCCCCCCGCGGGGAATGGCGGCGAAGGCGGACAGCCACCTCTGCAATGGCCTGGAGCGAGCGTCATGCTCGATCTGCCAACGGAGCCGGCGTACGTGCAGCTCTCGACGGCCGAAGTCAGCGCAGCCAGTGCTTCCCCCAGCGAGTGGGACCTGCACTTCGACGGTGTCGAGATCTACACCAACTCAGGGGCTTCCGGAGATGGGCTCGGCGGTGCATTTGGTCCCCTGGCGTGGGAAGCCTTCTTCGCAGGCGAGTACCCCGAGGTGCCTTTCCTCTTCACCGACGAGCCGTCGGGCGCGCTGGGAGACTGGTACGCGTACGATGGCACGACTCACTCGCTGTACAGCCGCTTCCACACCTACGCGATCCGCTCGGGCGACGACTTCTTCAAGCTCCAGGTGCTCTCGTACTACGGCGAAGTCCAGGGCGCGCCCGTGTCCGCCGTGTACAGCGTGCGCTACGCGAAGGTGGAGCCTCAGCACAACCACCCGACGCAAACCGTCGAGGCGCTCGACGCCACTGCGGGTTGGCCCAAGGTCAGCGACTCGCAGCCGAGCGCCTGCCTGCGCCTGAGCGACGGCGCGATCTTGACGCTGACTCCCGCCGAAGCCCACCAGCGCCCCGACTGGGACTTTTGTTTCCGTAGGGATAATATCAGCATCAACGGAGGCGCGGGCGGCCCAGGCGACGTGACCGGTGTCGACCTGGACAGCGCGGATCAGCGAGACGTCGATCAGGTCAAGCAGCTCACCGCGAGCGGCGCGCTGGCGGCATTCGAAGCCGTGGCCTGGCCCGATCTCAGTGACCCAGCGCTGACGTATCACGGCGATCGCATCGTCTCGGCTTTCAGTGACGCCTGGCTCGAGACGAGCAACCCAGTGTCACCCGCACAGGCAAGCTGGCTGGTGCTGGATCACGCCGGCGCCCCCTACTTGCTGGCGTTCAGCCAAGACGAACCTGCCCAAGCCGGGCACTTGACCCTGCACCTGTTCCCCCTCGACTAGGCTTCGAGCCGAAAGGGTGGGCGATCCGTGGGGCGACTTCTCAGGTCGCCACCACTCGACTAATATCGCGCGGAAACGCGTATGGAGATCCTGATGTTTCGTCCCAGATTGTTGTGCTTCAGCCTGTGCGCCGCGCTCGCCTTGATCGGTTGCGGCGATGACTCCGATGACGGCGGCAGCGGCGGCGCCAGTGGCAGCGCCGGCGCCAGTGGCAGCGCCGGCGCCAGTGGCAGCGCCGGCGCCAGTGGCAGCGCCGGCGCCAGTGGCAGCGGCGCGTCGGGAGGCACTGACTCGGCGGGCGGAACCGCGGGGACGACGGGCGGAACCGCAGGCACCGGCGGAGGCGCCGGAGGCACGACCGGGGGAGCCGGTGGGGCCACTGGCGGCAGCGGCGGCGGTGAGGCCCAGTGCACTTCCGCACGGGATGAGCTGCTCGGGCCGATCGACTCGGTGAGCACGGGTGATGTCACGGTGCTGTCCACCGACAACGGCGTGAGCACGCTGTACATCGACGCCAGCGCCGGAGGCTACCAGAACCAAGCGACGAACCCCGCCATCTACCTCGAGCTCGCCAACTTGAGCCGTGTAGACATCACGGACGTCGCCGCCTTCAGCAGCAGCGCCTGGGACCTGGCGCTCAAGCGCGATCTGATCCGCAGCAACAGCGGGGACAGCGGGCCTGGCGCCGCCGAAGTCGCAGAGCTTGGCAAGGCGTTCGACGACGTCAGCAGCGCCGACGCCAGCAGCGCGAGCTTCGATGACGACGACTTCGTCGACAACCTGTGCATCCCGAGGACGGACCCGACGGGCAAACCGCTGACGCCGTTCAGCAACTGGTACGAGTACGACATGCAGAACATGACCCTCGCTCCAGCGCCGGTCACGTATTTGATCCGCGCGGCAAATGGAACAGAGCTCTACAAGCTGGAGATCTTGGATTACTACTCGACACCCGACGGGCAGACGGGGCAAACCAGCGGGCGCTACCGCGTGCGGATTGGAGGCCTGTGATGCGCTGGCCAACCGGTGCGCTACCTCACCTCGGCTGGGGCGCCTGCTTCACGCTGTGTGTTGCTTGCGGCGGTGCGGCACCCGCTGCCGTCACGCCGCAGCCAGGCGAAGAAACGGCGAGCCTCTCCCCCGCACCCGATCCCGGAGGATACGAAGCCAAGGACGAGGGAACCCAAGTCGAGCGTGATCAGGCGGCGATCTTGGCCATGGCCGGCACCTTCAAGGTGCATTTCTCCTTCAAGGAGACGGTCGCGCTGCGGCCCGGCTACGAGCCAAAGCAGGAATACACCTCGGACGCCCTCGAGCTCGTGGAGGTCGTGGAAAACCAACCGGGCAGGGTGGTGCTGCAACACATCCTGATCACCGGGGACGACGGCAGCGCGATGATCATCAAGCACTGGCGCCAGGACTGGCGCTACGAAGACACCCACGTCTTGAGCTTCCGCGGCAAGTCCACCTGGGAGAACGAGGACATGCCCGCGGATCACGCCAAGGGCACCTGGACTCAAGCCGTGTTTCAAGTCGATGACAGCCCGCGCTACGAGAGCCACGGTCGCTGGGTTCACCGCGGAAAGACCGCCTACTGGGAGAGCGAGGAGACGTGGCGCCCATTGCCGCGCCGCGAGTACACCAAGCGCAGCGACTACCACGTGATCGTGGGGCGCAACCGCCACGAGCTGACGCCCAAGGGTTGGGTGCATTTCCAGGACAACTACAAGCTCGATCTGGATGACAAGGCGGGCGATCCGATCTTGGTGCGCGAGGTCGGCGAGAACACCTACAGCCGCACGTCCGAGGCCAGCTTCGCCAAGGGCCGAGCCTTCTGGCAGGCGCACCAAGCGTTCTTCGCCGACGTGCGCCAAGCGTGGAGCGACATCATTTCCTCACAGCAAATCCTTCGGCTGGACACGGCGCCCGGAGGCGCACCGCTCTACATGACGCTGAACAAGCTCGCAAACGAGGCCGGGTCGCCATACGCGCCAGGCAGTCGGCTGCCACAGATCAAGCAGCTGCTGGAGAGCAGCGTCGTCGATGCGCCCCCTTCCGCCACCTCGGATCGCAGCGCTAGCCGCTAGCTGCGCCCTCTTCGGCTCTCTCCATTTCTCCACGGAAGCGCGCGCTCAGAGCGACGTCGTCGTCACGGGCACGCGTTCCCCGGAGAGCAGCCAGCGCAGCGTCGTGCCAACGCGCTCGGTCACTCGGGAGGAAGCCGAGCGCCGCGGCGCCAACACCGTCGCCGACGCCCTGAGCCAGGAGCTCGGCGTCCAGGTCAACCCGGGCGCCTACGACTACCTGGGCAACCCCAGCGGCATCCAGATCCAGGGCTTCGACGGCGAGCGCGTGCTGATCCTGATCGACGGCGAGCGGCTGATCGGTGACACCGGCGGCGTCATCGACCTGGAGAGCTTGCCGCTCACCGACGTCGAACGCATCGAGTTCGTGAGCGGTCCCACCAGCAGCCTGTATGGGACGGGCGCCATCGGGGGAGTGGTGAACATCATCACGGGGCCGCCGCGTTTTCCTGGCCTGAGCAGTCGGCTCAAGCTCGAGGGTCGGAGCTTTGGCGGGCACACGGAGCAAGGCAGCGTCGCGCTGCGCGATCAAGATCGCTGGCTCATGCTGGACGGTTCCTACGCCTTCAGCCCGCTGCTCGAGCGCGACGATGGCGCGAGCGCGTTGCCCGAGTCGAAGCGCGCTCTGGTAGGGATTCGCTTCGGAGCAACGCCTCGCCGCGGCTGGAGTGCTCGACTCAAGGCGCGCGTGATCCGTGATGAGCTCAGTGGGCTCAGCCTGATCGACCGCCCGGGGCTTGGAGTTTTCTCTGTGGATACTCCAGAGCTGACCTATCGCTACCTGTTGAGCACACAGCAGCGGCTGCGCGTCACTCACGAGTCCGAGCTGCGGCTCAGCCTCTCGTCTCAGTGGTTCGACAACGAATCGAGCAAGCTCTACCGCGGCTCACCCGTGCGTGAAGTGCGAGAGCGCACCCACCGCCTGCAGAGCTTCGAGGCGATCTCGACGACCCGTGAAGGCGAACGCAGCTGGACATTCGGTTTTCGCGCGGAGACAGAAGCCTTCGACCAGCAGCTGGAGAAGACCGGCGTCGCCGGGAATGGCGACCTCACCCACGACTCCAGCGTCGAAGTGCCGAAGCAGACCTTCGGCAGCCTTGCGCTGTACTCCCAGCTCGACTGGCGCCTGGGCAACGGCTTCGCGTTGCTACCTGGAGTGCGTGGTGAGTGGCACTCACGCTACGGCTTCGTGGCGGCGCCGCGCCTCGCGGGCAGCTACAAGGCGAGCAGTAAGGTGCTATTCCGCGCGGCTTTTGGCCGAGGTTTCCGCGTACCTTCCGCCAAGGAGTACGGCTTCGCCTTCGATCACTCGTCCCTCGGCTACGTCGTGCAGGGCAACCCCGACTTGCTACCAGAGAAGTCCTGGGGAGCCAGCGCGGAGGCGCAGTATCGCCCGATGCGAGCAGTGAAGTTGCGCGTGGGCGGCTACGCCAACTGGGTGGAACAGCTGATCGACACCACGTTCGTCGGTCGCGACGCGACCGCTCAGGTGGACACCTACAGCTACATCAACGTGGGGCGCGCCCGCACGTGGGGCTACGAAGCCGAAGCGGAGCTTCGTGTTTCCTCGCGGCTCACTTCCCGAGTCGGCTACTCCTACCTCGACACCTACGACGTGGAGCGCCAGCGCCCCCTCGTCGGTCGCCCACCGCACACGCTCAAGAGCAGCCTGGACTACCGCGCCAGCGAGCATCTGGAGCTCCACCTGCATCATCGCCTGGTGAGCGAGAGCTACATCGACGATGGGCTGACGAGCCCGGCGTTCGTGAGTGTGGGGGTGAGGTGCGCCTACCAAGCTTCGGATCAACTCAAGCTCCACCTCGGAGTCGAGAATGCGCTGAACGTGCAGCGCCAGACAGCGCGCCCCGGCGATCAGCGCCCGCAGCGCGGCGCTGCGCTCTACGCGGGCGTCGTGTGGGGCACCCCAGAGCTGTGAGCGAGCGCTTCCGCGCGGGATAACTGGCCTTCGCGAACCCGGAGCTGCGCCAAGGCGTAGCCGAGCGTACCCACCAGCTCGCTCAGAGCGTCTTCGCTGAGTCGTAGCGTGAGCGCCCCGAGGTGGAGGTGGAGCGTGCCGCACTCGCACGCGTCGATAGCCGCCAGGTCGCCCACGGCGAGGCGTGTGTGATGGCAACGGGCCAGCGGAACCTGGGGCGTGGGCTTGAGGTGCTTCATGCCGTATGTGTAGCCCAACCGAGGCTTAATGAAAATGATTTTCATTTTCATTAAGCGCCGCTCAAGCCCACTTGAGACAACCTTCAAGCCCAGCTCAAGCACGCGGCGCGAGAGTTTCGCAATCTGAACCAGTCGGCAGGTCGCTCGCTGTGAGTGCGGACCGACTGGAGGACGAGATGCGAAAGTTCATTCTTGGGATCGCGGCGGCTCTGGTGCTTGGTGGCTTCGGGACCGCTTCTGCGAAGGGGAAGAGCAAGATCGACACGTACACGGGCATCGTAACGTCGATGACCGTCAAGCGAGATGGCTCCGTCGGGGACATCTACATCAAGCTCGCCGGCAACGTGAACACGAAGCGGGTCCTGGGCTGCGGCATGAAGAACGCAGACCATCCTTCATTCAACCAGTTCTTCAAGGAGAAGCGCCTGGTCTACCTCACGGTCGAGGGCGACTGCTTCTCGAATGTCGCGATGAAGCCCTGAGCGTCGAGGCGACGTCGCCGCTCAGCTTCTCGAGGTTGCCCCGGGGAATCAAGCTCCCTGGGGCGGCTCCGCAGCCACCGACTTGCTGCCTCGAACGCGCCGCGCATCACGGCGACCGTGGAACCACACGGCCGTGAACGCAGTGCCCGAGTCGCTCTACTTAACTGGGGGGTGAGGAACACTGTTCAGGCGCCCGAGCACCACCAACCAGAGCCGCACAGCCTAGTCGCACAAGTTCGGCCCGAACGTGCGAAGCATGAGTTTGGTGGGGGGAGCTGAAAGGTCCAACCACACGAAGGCAGAATGTTCGGCACCAACGGAGGCGTCGGCATACGGAAGCACTATTCGGCTCTTCGCGGTCAGAGGGGCCGCATCACCAACGGCGCACGCCGTGTCGAATCGGCGCATCTGAAACTCGCCCTGAGTCGTGGTGCCATCGAGCAGAAGGTAGACTAAGTACACCGCGTCCTCACGGGAGAACGCATCCACATAGAAGAGTCTTTGCGTGTCATGGGCCACTTGCGAGGGTCCGCACTTGAGCGTGCCATTCGTCTCGACGATCGCCGCACGGAGTTGGTTCTCTCCCGCCGAATCTTCAGTTGAGTACGCCACTGCGAATGCGTCCTTAAGACCAACGGTGCCGAATCCCGTCACAACTTCCGTGGGGGAATCGATCGTAAGAGGAAGCTTCACCGGATCCGCCAACGAAAACACGGGGTTCACCGGCGCAAACCACATGTCGTAACCGGGGTCGCGCCGCTCGAAGTACCCAAGCGCCACCTGGCTTCCAGCTCGCGCTAGTTTCGGAACTCCTAAGCGAGACCCAGACACCGCAATCGTTCTCTGGAGACTCGGAGCATCCGCCGACAGGGTCGTGAAGACGTCAAGCGCAACGTCTCCCGCCAACTCCCGAGAGGCCACGGCACCGAAGGAGATGGCTGTTTCAATGACCGAGATCTCGTAGTTGCTGGCACCAAGCATAGT
>JAUILJ010000320.1 GCA_030433055.1 Polyangia bacterium | reverse complement strand
CGCGATGCTCTCCGTGAGCAAGGCACGCAGCTCGGCGGCGCGTTGTAAGGTGTCGGCGGGCAGGTCACGCTGCTGTAGGCGTTGTGTAATTTGTGGCAAACGCATGAGCGGGCTGGCTGAAAGTCGTGGCTGATTGTTCATATGGCTGATAGCCCGCCGTGTGAGTCGTGTGAATTCTTCTTCGTCGAGCGTGATCAGGTCCAGGGTGGGGTTTTGGCGTGGAATGGCAGCGGCCGTTGCACGCACGGTGCACTCCCGTAGCACAAGCATCACGTGCTTTTCGCAGCAACGTCGCGTCGTCTGCGCCTCGAAAAGCTAACTGGTGAGACGTGACAAGCGCAGAAGTTCTTGGCCGCTACCGGCTGCTTTCATTGCTGGGGCGTGGAGGAATGGCTTCGGTTCACCTGGCGGTGTCCCAGGGGCCTGCTGGCTTCAACAAGCTCACGGTGATCAAGGAGTTGTTGCCAGAGCTGGCCCATGATCCGGAGTTCCTCGGGATGTTCCTGGACGAGGCGCGCCTTGCCGCGCGGCTTCGGCACCCGAGCATCGTGCAGACTCACGACGTGGGTCAGGACGCGGGGCGCTTCTATCTTGCGATGGAGTTCCTCGATGGGCAGCCGCTGAGCCGCGTGACCCATCGGGTCACGGAGCTCGGGGCACCGCTGTCTCGGGAGCACTACGTCCGCGTGCTCATGGATGTCTTGGCGGCGCTCGATTACGCCCACCAGCTGCGTGACTACGATGGCGCGCCGCTGCAGATCGTGCATCGCGATGTGAGCCCGCAGAACGTCTTCATCACCTACGACGGCCAAGTGAAGCTCGTCGACTTTGGCATCGCGAAGGCCGTGGACTCGAGCACCGAGACACGCACCGGTGTGCTCAAGGGCAAGGTGAAGTACATGTCTCCCGAGCAGGCTGCCGGGGATAAGGTGGACGCGCGTGCAGATCTCTTCGCGGTGGGCGCGATGCTGTTCGAAGCAGCGACTGGAGAGCGCTTGTGGGCGGGCATGCGCAACGTCACGGTGGTCTCTCGCCTACTCCGCGGTGAGATCCCCGACCCTCGTGAGGTGAAGCCGGACCTGCCCGATAGCCTGCATGCCATCCTGAGGACGGCGCTCGCTCCGGAACTCAACGAGCGCTACAGCACCGCGGCTGCGTTCCTGACCGACCTCGAGGCGTATCTCGCTACCCGACCCCGCGCTAGCCTCGGTCAGCTGGGTGAGCGCGTAGCGGGGGCCTTCGATCGCGAGCGCAGAGATGTGCAGCGCGTGATCAGCCTTGGGCTGGGGAAGGTGGACGCGCCGCACGAGGGGGACCAAGTAGGAAACACTCCGACCCGCGCAGCGCCGCGCTCTTCCCTGAGCTTCAATGACGTGACCTCGTCCTCCAGCGTGTCTTCGACCACGCCGGGCGCCGTGAGCCTAACCCAGAGCCACTTGTCCAGTACCAGCATGAGGCTCCTTGCGGAAACAAAGAGCGAGGTGCGCGCTGCGAACCGTACGCGTGGCCTTGCATACGTAGCCATCGCAGCCGGCATGGGCGCCGCGCTGTACATTGGCTGGCCCGCGCTTCGGACCAAGCTGCTCGGCGTGCCCGCCGCCGCCGCTGAGGCTCAGGTGGCGGCGACGTCAGTCGACCGTTGCGCCGCGCCGGACAAGCCGCTCGTGGAGCTGACGGGTGACATCGAGGAGGACGCGCGACTGGAGTGCGACAAGGACTACCTGCTGAAGTTCCAGGCGGTGGTCAAACCGGGCGTGACGCTCACGGTAGAGCGCGGTACTCGTATCCTCGGGGATGCGGCCACCAAGGGCACGCTGGTGGTCCAGCCCGGAGGTAGGTTGATCGCGCGCGGCAGCCGCGAGGCCCCCGTGGTCTTCACCAGCTCCAAGCCAGCCGCCGAGCGCGCTGCGGGCGACTGGGGCGGGGTCATCTTGCTGGGCAATGCACCCATCAACCTGAGAGATGAGCGGGGGCGTCCAGCGCGGGGCCAAGTCGAAGGACTCACGCGGGGCGGCGCGTACGGTGGCGATAGCCCCGAGGACAACAGTGGCGCGCTGGAGTATGTGCGCATCGAGTACAGCGGGACGGTGCTGGGGCCCGGAAACGAGATCAACGGCCTTACCCTGGCCGGGGTTGGTCGCGGCACGTTGCTCGACCACATTCAGGTGAGGCACACCGCGGACGACTGCTTTGAGTTCTTCGGAGGCACCGTCGATGGGAAGCACCTGATCTGCCAGTACAACGGCGACGATGGCTTCGACTGGGACTACGGCTACACGGGGCGCCTCCAGTTCTTGGTGCTTCAGCAGGACCCGAACGTCACGGGCAATGCCAACGGCTTCGAGGGGGACAATGACCCCAGCTCATCGGACAACTCGCCTCGCAGCGCTCCGACCATCTACAACGCGACACTTTGCGGCATCAACAAGCTTGCCAGCAAGGAGCAGTTCGGGATGCTGCTGCGCAAGGGCACCGGGGCGACCATCCGCAACGTGATCGTTACTGGCTTCGACGTCGGCCTCGACATCCGCAACGCAAATACCCGCGCGGATATTGCAAACAGCCTGTTCTTCGGCAATGTTCGCCACAACATCGCGGTGCCAGCGGGGAAGGATGGGCGCACAGACGACGACCACGGCTTCGACGAAGAGCGCTGGCTGCTCGACGCCAAGCGCCACGTCGTGACGACGGATCCCAAGCTGGGAGACTGCTTTGACCCCACGCATCCGGCGTTCGGCCCGGCCACTTCGCTCGTGGACGAGGCTGCCGATCCGCCGAAGGATGGCTTCTTCGATGTGAGCGCCCACTTCGTGGGGGCGTTCCGGGATGCTCGCGATGACTGGGCCACTGCTCCCTGGACACACTGGGAAGTGCGGTAGCGTTTGACGCGGCGGCCTCGGCGCGGCACGAGCGCCGGGTGACCCCCGAGCCCTACGACGCGGAACTGTACGAGCTGACTCATCGTGGCAACCCAGGGGACGTGGAGTTCTACGTCGCAGCCTGTCGTGAGGCCCAGAGCGTGCTCGAGCTCGGGTCAGGCTATGGTCGGATAGCGATCGCGCTCGCCGAAGCAGGGAAGGCGGTGATCGGTGTCGAGCTGGACCCCGGGCTGCTCGAGCGCGCCCAGCGAAACGCGCGCGGCGCCAGCCCGACGGGCAGCCTCGACTTCGTCGTCGGTGACATGACTCGTCTGGATCTCGGGCGCCGCTTTGACCGGGTGTTGATTCCCCATAGCGGCTTGTACTGCTTGCTCGACCCTGCGCAGGTGCTCGCGGCGCTGCAGGTCGCGCGCGCCCACCTCGCGGACGATGGCCTGTTGCTGCTCGACGGCTACGCCGCGGATGTATTCCACGCAGAATCAGAGCCGGAGGACATCGCGGAGGATGCGCTGGAAGCCGTGACGCAGGTGGAGACCGGGGGAAGGCGCTTCAGTGTGTTCGAGAGGAGCCGCTGGGAGCGCGAGCGCCAGCTGCTCCACGTCAGCTACGTCTACACCCGGGAGCCGAGCGGGGAGACGCTCTCGTTCGAGCTGCCGCAGCGCTACCTGCTGTGCGATGAGCTGCTTGGGCTGCTCGCCGAGGCCGGGTTTGGTGATGTTCTGGTGCGAGGAGGCTTTGAAGGCGAGCCCTATGACGAGGACGCCGATCACTTGGTAGTGGCTGCTTCCCCTGCGTGACCCGCGCCAACTCCAGCGAGGGGCCCTGCGCTGCTGGCGTATCGACTTCTCAAGCGTATAGACTCCGCCCGATGAGCAAGCTCTCCGTCTCCAACTCGGCCCTCGGTTCGACTCGCCCGACGCGTCGGGCGCGGCGCTGGCTCCTGCGGGGGCCGATCAGCATCGCGTTGCTCGCGCTGGGTTACGCGGCGTGTGGCCCTGCGGCGTCGTCCAACAAGTGCATGTACGAGGGCTGGATGGGCCAGTGTCAGCTGAAGGGACTGATCAAGGTCCGGGAGATGGAGTCGTTTCCCCGCGCATTCGCGGTGTTCGAGGTCACCTACGAACCCCTGGACACCGAGAGCCCGCTGAGTCCGCCGGCGTCGCGCTTCCAGGTGATGGCGCCCGCTGACAATGAAGCCCAGCTCATGGCGCACTATCAGCAGTACGCGACCACCGCGTGTCGCATCGACCCGACCAGCGACGAGGCCTGCAAGGAGGGCAAGCTGCAGGTTCAGGTGCCCGCGTTCACGCCCACACAGGTCGCTCCAGACGCGCCTCAGGTGGCTGGCTGCAAGCAGCTCGAGGCGCGAGGTCAGGCCAGCCCCGACTTTCAGGCGGGGCAGGTAATCGAGGTCGAGTTCACGTTCGACGCGAACTCCGGCACGCCGTCCGCCGACGCCGCAGCCAAGGCTCAGCAGCTCGCAAGCTTGATCAAGAGCAAGCCAGGGTGGGAGTGCATCGCCATCACCGGTTTCATCACCTTCGGCGAGAACCTGAGCCTCGCGGAAACGCGGGCCAGGGCGATCAAGAAGCTACTGCTCGAGCAGGGCGTGGACGCTGCTCGCTTCGTCACCTTCGCCGCATCCATCGGAACCGCGGCCGCGGAAGATCGCGTCGCGCGACCAGAAGAGCGCCGGGTCAAGCTCAAGGTCCTGATCGAGAAGCAGTAGCGTTCAGCGCGGAGGCTCGACAGGCGCGGAGGTGGTCGTACCAGCGCCCCAAAAGGCCAGGCCCGCCGGGATGTTCGGCAGCGGGATGAAGGTGCCGGCTCCGGTTGCCAGATCGATGCTCACCAGCTGCCCGTTGGCCGAGAAGCCGTACGCCGTTCCCGCCCAGAAGCCGAGGCCCCATAGCTGTGAGAAGCCGGTGGAGCCGATCACCTTCAGCACCTTTCCCGTCTGAGGATCGATTTCCACGAGGCTGTCGATGGCGGTCGAGCTGCTGAGCAGCGGCCGTACGGTGGCGTAAGTTGCTCCACCTTGCAGCGACACGATGTCGCCGCTCGACACCCAGTTCGTCCCCGTGGCGTTTGGATTCAGCGACCCGATCTGCGTGGTCACGCCGGTGACAGGATCGATCCGCAGGTAGTTCGCCTGGGAGAAGCCCACCAGCGCTTCGACGCTAGGATCCAGCACCCCAACCGGGACGTAGGTGAGCGAGTTCGGGAAAGTCCCTGTGGCGATCTGTGTGCAGTGTGCCGTGGCCGGATCGATATCGACCAGGATCCCGGAACCTATCGTCATCGCGGCACCTACCATGCGCCCCTGACCGTCGATCGCGATGTCCCACATCTCGCGGCTGCCCAGGCAGTCGAACTGCCCGATTTGCTGCACGGATTTACTGAAAGGCTCTAGCTCGTACAGCGTGTTCTGGCTGTGACCGAAGACTTGGCCGACCTCGCTGGTGGTTCCGCCGCTGCCCCCGCCGTCTACTCCCACTCCGGTTCCACCGCTGCCAATCAGCTCCCCGGCGGATCCGCCCTGGGCCGCTCCGGCCTGCCCCGAGCTTCCGCCGCTGGCTCGACAGTCGACGCAGGTGCTATCCCCACCGTTCGCCGTGCAGGCGGAACCGAGCGCAACAAGCAGAGCGCCTAACCCCCAAAACCCAAGCCAACGCGTTGCGGACCGCATCGAGTAGACAAATTATCACCTCGGTGCCGTCCGTCCCAGCCTGCTGGGTGGAGCGAGGTTTCAGCAGGGGCACTCGAAGGTGGGGATGTACAGGGGGATCCTTGGGATTTCCGCGCTGGGAGAGCGCACGCCATCGATATCCCACAGCTCGATGCGGTCACCGTAGGCGACCACCCGATCGGGGAGCGAGGAAGCTTCGTTGATCTCGACCAGCTCGAGGCGTGGACCAGACTCACTCTGGATCACCCGATAGAGCACGCTCAAGTTGCCGTAGAAGTCACCGCAGCCCTCGCCAGCGTGCAGGGTCCAGCCCACGAACTGTTGAGCGTCGCTGCCGTAGAAGACCAGCTCGGGTTGCGCTCCAGCGTAGGTCTCCCAGCTGTCTTCCGTGCCCGGGGGGAGCCCTGTTTCTGAATCCCCGAGGAACTGGTGGTAGTAGTCGGTCGTGGCGTGATACTGCTTGAGTTGCTTGATACCGATGAACGCCTGCTGAGCCAGTCGATAGCTCTGGGCGTCGTCAGGCGCGGGCTGGTAGCGCTCGAGCACGTCGGGCTTCTCCGCTCCGGCGACGCTGACGAAGCGGGCGCCGCGACACTCGGTGGAGGTCTCCAGCTCCGCCACCAGGAGACCGAAGCCGTCGCTCTGCTCCCAGGCGAGCTTGGCGTACTCCCCGTCGCTGAGCTTCGCGGTCGCTTCGTCATACTTCAGGTAGGCGGAACCCATGCGATGCATGACGCGCACTTCACCGAGGTGCCCACTACAGCTCTCGGGCACCCCCGCCAGCACGAGCTGCGCTTGATGGATACCAGGTAGCTTGGCGTCGACAGTCTTCGCTGCAGCCAAGCGTGACGCTACCACGATCTCCGCTTCGCGAGATGTTTCCAGGCGGATACGATCGACGCCGCTCTTCGGCTCGGCATGGCCAAGCACCACCCAGCGCCCCTCGATCACCGGGAGGACGCCATCCAGGCGCGGTAGCTCCCGCTCAGCCACCAGCGTGCCCTGCTCGAGCTGGAACTCAGGGCTGAACTCGTCGCCAGCGTCTTGAGTTACCTCGGGGAAATCATTCTCGGTCGCCGAACCCGAGCACGCCGCAGCCACGCCGCAGGCGGCGAGCAGGCACAGGGCGGACAGGGAACGTAGAGGGAGCAGCTTGGAGAGAGTCGAACGGAACATGACCCACACCACAGCAACCCCCGTGCCGCACGAACAAAGCTCGCGTCCTGGCTGTTTTTCAAGGGTTTGGGGGTGAGGTGCTCCAGGTGCCCGTGGGTCCACTGACACACGGCCGCGCGGCCGCAGACACGCGGCGCCCCCCCGGCTCGTCGAAGTGCCGAACACGAGTTGGCGACGCCGCCCGGGACCTCTATCACTGGCGACCAACACGCCTATGAGTCGCCCAATCCTTCTGGTCTGTGCCCTCGCCGTCCTCGTCGGCTGCAGTAGTGATCCGTCTGGTGCCGCTGGAGTCGGGGAGCCGTGTATCCCTCACGACGAGCAGAACCCGAACTTCTCAGGCTTCAGCGCCGAGGAAGTGAACATCGAGACGGGCACGTCGGCCTGTCAGACCCACGTGTGCCTGATCAACAAATTCCAGGGACGCGTCAGCTGTCCCTACGGCTCACCCGGCAGCGGCAACCTGTGCCCGCTTCCGGGCACCGATCCAAACAGCAGTGACCCCGCAGACAAGGTGAACGTGGCCGTCTCGCCCCAGCTGACCGACCGGCGGGAGGACCAGGCGGTGTACTGCTCGTGTCGCTGCGGAAACGCGGAGGGGGCGACGGACGATGGCGGCGACTACTGTACCTGTCCTTCGGGCTTCAGCTGCGAGCCGCTGGTCGCCGACCTCGGGGAATGGACCGCGTCCTTTTCAGGCTCGTACTGCGTGAAGGCGGGTACCAACAGCGTGCCTGGGGGCCGCAGCTGTTCAGAGGCGCAGCAGGACTGCCCCGCGAAGTACGACCACTGAACGCCGTCGATTCGCTGAGAGTACACGCCGTATCGACGGATGGACGGCTCGGGCGGATCCGCGCGGCCTCCCTACTCGCGATTCGGTACTTGTACGGGACGTGAAGGGCTTGTCATGTCATCATCGCGCGATGATTGGACGCGTGGTGAGCTTGGGCGCGATTGCTTCCGCTGTAGCCGTGGTGGCCTGCAATGACATGGCCTCGCATGAGCCGACGGCCTCGCAGAGCGCCCGAGTGGCATTTAGGGATGATTCGATACCCCCCAGCCTGGGCACCCCGACCGTGTCGTCCGCGTTTCCGATCGACGCTGCGCCACCAACCGCCGACCAAGTCGGGTTTCGGAGCGCGGAACTCGACGGTACCTACCTCGTGGGGTGGCAGGACCAGCGGAACGACGGGAACACATGGGGCCTATCCCCAGGGGTGATCCTGTTGGTGACGAGTTGGATGGCCGATCAGGCCCACCATTCGTCGATGCAGGCGATATCCTCGTCCGACCAGCCGAAATGATGCGCAAATTCGTGCACCACCACATGCGCGATCAGATCGTCGAGCGCGATATCGCCGCGGTCGCGCCACTCGGCCAGGATCGGTTCCCGGAACAGCCAGACCGCGTCGGGCGGG
>JAUILJ010000319.1 GCA_030433055.1 Polyangia bacterium | reverse complement strand
TGCTGGATCACGCGGAGCTCGCTCCAGAGGCGGACCTCCGCGAGCTGTTCGAGCGCACCTCCGCCGAGCTCTCCGGAGCGGATCTCACCCGGGTGGCGGCGCGTTCGAAGGACGCACCACAACGGGCCGTCGCTGAGAAGCGCCGCGGTTTCCTGCGCCTGGCACCTCCTCTAGCAGCGGCCGCCGCAGCCGTGCTGGCTATCTTCGTCGGGTTCGGCGGAGCTGCGTCGGACAGCGACGGAGTGCAGGCAGGCCTGCAGGCTCCCAGCACGGTCGTCGCAGAGGCCGCGCCAACCGCGAAGCAGGCAAGCACTCCAGAGTCCTCACCGAGCGTCGATGAGGTCCAGTTCAACGAGGAGGACAGCTCGCTCTTGGTGGCCACGGTAGTCGATGAGGGCGATGACGACTTTGGCCTGGCGCTCGACGCGCTGGACGCGCCCGACGATGATGAAGACCTGGACGCACTCTTGTCGGCGCTCGACGATGTGGCAAATGAAGGTAGCTGACGATGACTAAACCGGCCCGTTCGCAATCACGTCTTCGCACCAAGACTCGTCGCCACTGGCTGCTTGCCCTGTTCACGTTGCTCAGCTTGCTGTTCACCAGCGGCCTGGCCTTCGCCAAGCCCAAGGATCGCCGAGCGGAGGTCGAGAAGCGCATGCAGGAAGTCGTGCGCAAGGTACTCACGGACAAGGTGGGCCTGGACGACAAGAAGGCGACCAAGGTCGCGGAGCTGATGAAGAAGGATCGTGAAGACCAGCGGAAGATCCGTGGGGAAATGCGCAAGGCGCGCAAGGACCTCAAGAAGCTGCTCGACGACGACAGTGACGACCAAAAGGCCTACTCCAAGGCCATGGCCGCGTTGCGCAAGGGCCGCGACGATCTCCACAAGCTGCAGAACAAGCACTTTCAGCAGCTGGGCAAGGAACTCACTCCCAAGCAGCAAGCCAAGTTGCTCCACGCCATGCAGCAGCTTCAGCGCAAGCTACGCAGGGCTATGCGCAAGCACCGCAGTGACTGAGCGCCGCGCATAGCAGCGCCTGCGAGCGCCGCTGGCCCCCTAGCGACGGCGGTTCCAGGCGTAGCACGCCTGCACGTGGGTCATACCGATGTGTGGGTAGTAGTCCTTGGCGTTCGGTGCAGCCACCAAGAGCAGCGTCGCCTCTTCCCCCGCCGCCTCCTGGGTCAGCCTCAGCAACTCCTTGCCTACGCCTTGGCGCTGCGCTGCTTCGTCCACCGCGAGATCGGAACAGTAGCAGCAGTACCCGAAGTCAGTGACGCAGCGGGAGATGCCGATGAGCAGGCGCCGAACCGGCTCCCGCGCGGTAACGATCAAGTTCGAGTTGTCGAGCATGCGGCCCAAGCGCTCGAGGTCATCGACCGGGCGACGCTCCCCCAGCGTCGAGCGCCGGAGCACATCCCGAAACTCGTCGGGAGTCACCGGCGATCCAGTGGTCGCACCAGCGCGTCGAGTGAACACCTCGTAGCTCAGCTCCAAGCGATTCATGCCGAGCACGCTACGCCCCCTCGGGACGGCTGGAAGGAGTTATTCGCAGAAGCGAATGAAGGTCCCAGGTGGCTGCGAAATCGAGCTACTGACAGCTCGGGCGGGTGGGCTCCGGATCCGTGCCGCTGCCCAGGATCTGGCTCAGGTAGACGTAGTTTTCCTCGCAGAACAACACGTGGGCACTTCCCTGAAGTCGCGCGCGCTCACGGAACTCACGGGCGGAGCCGCCGTCCATGAGCCGGCCCGGCGCGTCCGTCGTGTTGTGAAAGCCCTCCGCGCCGGGTTGGGCCAGGCCGAGAGCGTGCCCCAGCTCATGAGCCAACGTGTCCCCGATCAGGCTGCCGAGGGCGTGCACCGCGCAGGCGATGTTCTCCGCTCGAGAGCTCGGAACCTCGCACGCGACGAGGCTCGGCAGCGCGACGATCTGGCTCTCGGTCGCCAACACCGGGTGACGCCCCACATCGGGCCGGAACGCGTCGAAGAGCCGATCGAAGGTGCCATCAGCGCTGCCAAGCTGACTCGCAAAGTTTCCTGGGTGCTCACTGAACCCAAACAGGCTCTCCACGAACACCCCGCCGTACCCGGGATCACCGTTCTCCTGCGTCACGGCGTTCACTCCCCCCACTCGGTCGTCCAGACGCAGGTTGTCGACGTCCTTTCCCGGTGTGTTGTCGTAACCCAGGAGCCCTAGCCCATTGGGGTCGACTCCTCCGACGTCGATCAAGGTGAACAGCCCAAAGTCGTCGGGCTCTTCCGTACGGAACTCCACGCTCAGCCCGCCATAGAGGCCCTGGGCCACTTGAAGCGCTCGCGCCCTCACCGCTTCGTCAACCGCCCGCAGGCCGAAGTGACGCAAGCTCTCCACGTAGCTCTGCAGGAAGCGCACGTACACCACCTGCTTCACCGGGAGCAGCTCCAGCTCCACGGACTCCGCGGCGCCAGTCACCGTCTGCGACCCGTAGCTCACGATGGGCGTGATCTCCCCGACGAGGGTGCCCCGCGTACGCCTGAGATCCGCTGAAGTCCCCAACGCATCTTCTTCGTTGAGCACATACACCAGCCGGCTCCCCGACTCGAAGCCAGGAACCAGCTCGAAGCTCACGGGGATCGATACACCACCGTCCAGCGTGAAATCCCCAGCGAGCAGCAACCGCGTGGCGGCAGGCGTCTGGTCATCCTCTGTCTGCGCGACGAACCCACCGCCGGTGACCGCGACCTTCTGGCCGAGGCTCCCCGACGTTGGGCTCAGCCCAAAGACACGCGGAGGGAGCAGTTCCAGCTCCAACGGGAGCTCGGCGCTCGAGGCTTCCGCTGCCTGGCCCGGCAGATTTTCTACGTGGATAATTCCCTTGAACACCCCGGCGTCAATCCCTGCGATTCGGGGAGCGAAGACGAAATGGGCGCTGTCCCGCTGGAACGGCTCTGTGGGTATCACGTCGAGGGTCTGCTCGACCACCGGGTCGCAGCTGGCAGCGCCGCTGGGCTGAAAGCAGCCGCTCAGCACCACGTGGCTCAGCCCCTCTCCTCCCCCAAGCAAGAACCCACTACCGCTCAGCTGGATCGCGTCGTTCACGAACGCCACGCCTCCCTGCGCGGCATCCAGGACTGGCGTCAAGCTTCCGCTGGACTCGACGTTCCAGTCTTTACGCTTCGAGGTGTGCTCGCGGCCGTCCACTGCGTCCACTCCCACGACCTCGACGAGCAGAACGCCATTTCCCCGCGGCGCGTCGGACGGCCATCGCCCCACCAGCGCATCGCCGTCCCGCGTCAGCGGAACGCGCACCTTCGCGGGGGTGCTGCCCAGGGCGCCGGTCGCGCGCAGCTCCAGGTCCTCCACCACGCTCGGGAAGCTGCCTTCGAGGCGGACATCCGTACCAGGAAGCACCTGGCGCGGCATGACCTCCGACACGACCAAGTCCTGGAGCGAGCGGGCCTGCTTCGTCTCAGCTGCCTCTTCACTGCTACAGGCAGCCGCTGCAGCAGCGAGGCCGAGGCACGCACATGCGACGCGAGCGGCTCGCCTCACGGGCACTCGCCGGCGGACAAGCCGATGCACAGGTCGTAGAGGTTCTCCGCGCCGCCATAGCCACGAACCACCAGATAGTACGTATCGGTGGCCGTGATTGGGTACGAGAAGGACTCGTTCGAGTCACTGCTCTGACCGTTGTCCGAACAGCCACTTACGTCGACCTCATCACACTGGGTGAGCAACGTGGAGCCCCGATAGAGCAGGATGTCCAGGTCTTCCAGAGCCGACGCCTGATCGAACGTGAGCTCGGCGTACAGCGTCTCGCCGGCAAACATATCCACACGGAACCAATCTTCGTCCCAGCTACAGATTGCGTTGGTGCTCGTCGTATAGGGCCCGTTGTCCAGGTCCACGGCTCGAGCCTGGGACGCCTGGTCATCGTCCTCGGCGGAGTCGTCACTGCAGGTTGGCCCGCAGCTCTGTGGGGCAACCGACCAACTGAGGATGTATTCGTTGCGCGCGAGGTCGTAGGAGTACACGCGAGCGTAGTACGTGCCCGCGCCGACACAGGTCGCTATCGACTCCTCGGAGTCGAGGCTGCTGCTCCGAGCGACCAGGGTCCCGCTGCTGTCGTACAACGCGAGATCCAAGTCCGAAGCGCTGTCGCCCAGCAGATCGAGGCTGAGCTGGCCTTCCGATTTGACGTCGAGGCTGAACCAATCTTCATCGTCGGTGTCTCCCGCTGGGCAAGACACCAAGAGTTCGTCGCCGGATGGCAGCGCCTTGGCGGTCGAGAGCGAGTCGTTCTGCTCATAGGCGTCATCCATGCAGGTGGGAGGCGGATCTCCGCCGCAGCTCTGGCTCGTGGGCACGCACTGGCGCGCGCTGGCGCCGCTCTCGCTGGTGAGTGCACTGCTCGAGCAGGTGTATCCCTGGGGACATGAGTCCCCGGCACCGCAGGCGGACAGACAGCTCGCCTCACCCCCGACCTGAACGCACAAGTCGCTCGCGCCACCGCACTGCGCGTCTGCAGAGCACGGCTCACACAAACCAAGCCCTCCGCCACCACCGGATGCGGTGACGCTGATCTGGTAGCTCCCGCTGGCAGGCTCCTGAGTCAGGTGATCGCAGTCAGCGGCGGCGTCGTCATCGTCTCGCGCCACGAGGATGTAGAACAGGTCCCTCGAGCCTCCGGACGCAGCGACCGGATTCGGAATGCGACCAAGCCACTCGCCATCTTGTTGATTGCCGCTGACCTTGGTCATGCTGACCTGGGTCATCGCTCCCAGGTCTGGTGGCGTACCGGGATCGCTCGTCGCAAACAGCAGGAGCGGTTCGTACTTGATGCCGACGTCATCGGTGACGTGAGCGCGGATCTCCACGTCGTTGATGCCGTTCACGTCCATGGGGGTGTGCTCGATGACTGGCGCGCCACCGGGGCAGCCAGCCTTCTGCGCCTTGCGCAGCACGACCACGAAGTTCTTCGTGACCGCGGCGTTATCGCCGTCGTCCGCCGAGAGACGCAACGTGTAGATGTCTTCCGCCTGGATTTGTGTCTGAGTGGGGCAGAACATCCAGGTCGCCGTAAGGCCCGTGTCCTGGATCAGCTCGGCCCCCTCGACCAGCGGCTCGAGTTCGCTGATCGTCGATGGGTACCTCGACGCACTTCTTCTGCGACAGGTCGAGGGTCGTGCCGGTACCGAGTGGCTTGCGAAACACGGGCGCGCCATTGCCGACGCTCGATCGAACTTCGATCGTTACCGCGCGGGTATCGCTCGCCTTGCCGTCGCTGACCTTGAAGTCGACGATGTGGATGCCGATGTCCGTTGCCACGGGGGTCCAGTTGAAGATCGCTGCGTCGCTTCCCGCTGGCGTGAGGGAAGCGCGCGTCAACACGCTCGGGGAGTCACTGCTGAAGCTGAAGCTCAAGCTGTCGCCGTCTGGGTCGCTGCCCAACACGCTGAAGCTCAGCGGCTGGTTCACGCTGACGGTCTGATCAGCGACGCTGGACAAGGCGGGCTTCCGGTTGTCAGCGCCCTCGTCGGAGCTGCATCCTGCGCACCAGACGGCGAGCGCAGCCGAGAACAACAGGCCGATCCAGCGCGGGGAACCCGCATGGGAAAACGCTGAGCTGGCCAGCGAAGCGGTTGGCTCGTGGCGGCTCAAAGCACGGGAAAGCAAGCGGATCACGGGAGCTCCAAGTATGCGGGGGTAAGGGAGAATGGTCAGGCTGGAAAACTGCCACCCAGGCGATCCCACGGTTGACCGTGAACGCCACTCCAGGTAATAAACCTACCTACACTGTAGGACAACTGCTCCCGGCGGCGAACCACGCAAGCTCTCCCTTCCAGCGAGCTGGCGCCCCAAAACCACTCGGTGGAACTCCGCGCCCAAGCGCGCGGCTCACTGCGTAGCACCGCCCTCGAGCGTCTCAACCCTCACCCCACTCACCTATGTCTTTCGCGCCCTGGGCGCGGTGTCGCGACTGGCTCTGATTTCGCACACGAGAATGTCCGTGGTGCGCCACCGAGGCGACTCCACCCGTGGACTCCCACGAGAGGCAGCCTCGCTTCGGCAGAGCAGCAACCAGCGCGCGGTGGAGTAATCAATGCAAGAGCCTCGAGTCCTTTCCCGCAAGCGTCGTGATCCCGCACAGCCCACTCCGTGGCTGCGCAAGCTGCTGGTTGCAAGCATGCTCGGTGGACTAGCGACCCTCGGCTGCAGCTCCGAGGACCCCAGCCCCGAGCCCACTCCAGACATCGCGAACAGCAACGAAGACGCTCCGGTCTCGGACGTCGACGCGCTGTTCCTGGACGCGCCGCCCGACGGCGAGCTACCGGACGAGGGCAAGGCGGATGCGGTCTATCCCGCGACGTACACGGATCTGGTGGCGCTGCAGTCACCGATCCGCAGCCAAGGCTCCCGCGGGGTGTGCTCGATCTTCTCCACTACGGCGCTGATGGAGCACCTCTACATCGCCGAGGGCACCATCACCAACCCGGACTTCTCGGAGCAGTACCTGCAGTGGGCCGTGAAGACGCAGGTGAAAGCCTTCACGAGCACCGAAGGCTCCAACGCCCAGAGCAACATCGACGCGATCAACCGCTTCGGGATCACGGAGGAGTCCGCTTGGCCGTATCAGGCGCGCCCCTGGAGCACGGCGAATGACCCTGCATGCACCGGCGAGGACCGCCCGACCAAGTGTTACACGAACGGCGATCCGCCGGAGTCCGCGACGAGCGCCGATAAGTTCTATCTGCCGAAGGGGCGTTGGATCAGCTCTCGCCGCAACAGCATCAAAGCCTACCTGACCAACAACAAGCAGGCGGTCATCGCGGGCATGACCTTCTTCTACCAGTCGTGGAACCACGGCGGTTCACCGCTGAAGGTCGACAAGAACCTGTGGCGGCAGGGAGTCATCACGTATCCCAACGCGACCGACAAAGAGAAGAGCCTGGAGAAGCGCGCCGGCCACTCGATCTTGATCGTGGGCTGGGATGACGAGATCACCGCGCCGGTTCGCGACGAGAATGGCGACCCCGTGATGGGTGACGATGGCGAGCCCGAAGTCGAGAAGGGCTTCTTCATCTTCAAGAACAGCTGGGGCACCGGTTCGTTCGGCAAGACCAACCCCTACGGCCCCGGTTTCGGTTACCTCTCGTATCGGTACGTTGAGGAGTATGGCCGTGCCTACGTCAGCAGCCTGCCGGAGGTCGAGCTGCCAGCGGAGGTGTGCGGTGACGAGGTCGACGACGATCGCGACGGTGACGTCGACTGCGACGACGCCGACTGCTCCGAAGACGCGGCGTGCGCTCCGGCCAGCGGCACGCTGACGTTCCAGGGACCCGCCTCCGACATCCCCGACAACGACCCGGCGGGCACCACCAGCGACATCGTCGTTTCGGAAACCGGAGAGATCGCGGCGGTGAAGGTGAGCGTGGACATCTCGCATACCTACCGCAGCGACCTGCGCGTGAAGCTGGTGAAGGCCGGCACCGAGGTGGTGCTGCACGACCGCGATGGCGGCAGCGCTGACGACATCGTCGAGAGCTGGGGCGTGACCCAGTTCAACGGCGTCGATGCCGCAGGCACTTGGACCTTGGCGGTCAGTGACCACGCCGGCGCGGACACCGGCCGGATCAACTCGTGGACGCTCGAGATCACGACGTGTGCCGGCGGAAGCTGCACGACGAACGCGACGACCTACGAGAACACCGATCCGGTCGCGATTCCCGATTCGGACCCCACCGGCGCCAGCAGCGACATCACGATCGCTGACGGTGGGGCCATCAGCGCGCTCACCGTAGGGGTGGATATCACACACCCCTACAAGGGCGACCTGACCATCAAGCTACAGAAGCTGACGGTTGGTGAGGCGGTCCTGCTCACGGCCGATGCTAGTGACGGCCCGTTCGGCACCCGCACGTTCGAGGTGGGCGACTTCCTCGGTGAGGACGCCGCCGGGACCTGGCGACTGGTGGTGGTCGACGAGGCGGGGGGCGACGTCGGCACGCTCGAGAGCTGGTCGATGACCGTTTCACGGTAGGACGGACGCGCCCCGGGGAATCGTCATTCCCCTCGTTAGAGAGCCGCGATGCACATTCGCGGCTCTCTGCGTTTTGTGCGCTTTTCATCAGAACGCGAGCGGCGGTCGGCCACCCACCTCAATGGCCGCAGCTCGAGGGGGGC
>JAUILJ010001080.1 GCA_030433055.1 Polyangia bacterium | reverse complement strand
CGGTGATGGCCTCCGGCCGCGAAGTGCACGTCAGCGACCTGCCGCCCGAGCTGCGCGCGGGCGTGACACGCACCGTGAGCGGCGAGGAATCCGACTGGCGCGAGCAGCTGTTCCGCTGGGCGCACACCATCAAGGGGGAGGCGCGGGCGTTCGATCTCATGGCACTGGAGAAGAGCGCCGCAGCGCTCGAAGACGAGCTCGCCAAGTTCCGTGGGCGGCTGCGGGAGGGTGAAGCGCTCGCCGCCTCTGCGGTGCGGGGTCGGCTGGAACCGCTGATCGCCAAGGCGACCGAGTCGGTCGGCGAAGCGGAGCGCATGCTGGTGGAGGCCTCTCCCATTGGCCCCGCGATCCTCGACCAGGTCACGGTGCGCCGAGCGGACCTGACCCGGCTCAGCGAGCTAATTCCGCACGGCAAGCCGGTGGGCAACGTGAAGGAAGTGGCCAAGGTCGTCGAGCTGCTGGGCTCACGGCCCTTTGGTGAGAGCGCGCTGTCTCTGGTGGATTCAGCGCCGCGCTGGGCAGCGCGGGAGAACAAGCGGGTCAGCGTGGAAGTGGCTGGCCGAGACGTCCCCATCCCGCCTCGCCTCGCCCGAGTCCTCAGCGGCGTCCTGACTCACCTGGTGAGAAACGCGGTCGCGCATGGCGTCGAAGTGGTGGAGGAGCGGGAGCGCCTGGGCAAGCCCATCCCAGCGCGTATCCGATTGGTCGCCGAACCAGGGGACTCCGGGCCTAGCGTGCGCGTCATCGACGATGGCCGCGGCCTCGACCATGAGGCCCTGGAGGCAGCGGCGCGGGATCTGAGCCCAACGGAGAGCAGCGCCCAATCCCAAGCCCCAAGGCCCCACAGCGCCGTGGAAGCAGCGTTCGCCCCTGGAATCACCACCAAGGGAAACACCGATGACCCCCGCGGATCCCGCAGCTCGCTCCACGACGGAACAGAACTCGCGGGCTTCGGAATGGGCTTGAACGCGGTGCGCACTGAGCTGCGAAAAATCGGCTACGACGCTCGCATCGTCGAAAGCCAAGAGGAGGGCGCCGCTGGAGGAATCGAGGTGGTAGTATTCCCAGGAACATCCGAACCGTGAGCCCGCGGCGGCGAGCATCCCGTGCGACTTAACTGATGACCGACACTCAGCGCATCCTCGTGATCGACGACAGCCAAGCCGTGCTGGCTCGGGCTCAAGCCGCCCTGAGTGATGCAGGGTACGAGGTGATCACGACGAACCAAACCGTCGGCACCGCGCGTCACCTGCGCAGCTGCCAGCTCGTGATCATCGACTATCACATGCCGGGCATCGACGGCGGCGAGGTGCTCTCCTCGTTGCGCAACGCCGCGAAGACGGCTGGGTCGACGCCGCTCTTCTACCTCTACACCTCGGACGCGGATCTGGTGGGTAAGGGACGCGCCCTGGGGTTCGATGGCAGCTTCACTGACAAAGGCAATGACGAGGCCCTGGTGAACCAGGTGAATGCGGCCTTCCGGCTGATCCGGCTGCGCTCGCTCTCCAAGAAGAGCTCTCCGCCACCGA
>JAUILJ010000318.1 GCA_030433055.1 Polyangia bacterium | reverse complement strand
ATAGTATCCGTCCCATGCCAGGCGCCGATTCCAGCGCTCCCTCCCCCGCCGCGGGTGAATTCGCGAGCTTCGATAGTCGAGCGAGCGCGCTGGATAGCGGGGCGCTGCCCCTCGCGCCGCCGAGTTCTCGCGCGCCGAGCAGCTCTCGGATGCCAAGCAGCTCTCGCGCCTCTCCGCGGCTCAAGCAGCTGGTACGCCGCACGTGGCTCGACCGGCTGAGGGCGAGTAAGCCCGTGGGCTGGCGCGGTGGGCTCTTGCTCATCACGTTCATCGCGGGCTTCATCGCACTCTCCAGCGGGGTCGAGCTCACCGACCGACCCGGTGTCTCCACCGCGGGTGTGCTCACGCGGCTGTACTACTCAATCGGGCTCTTCGTGCTGGGCGGCCTGGACCTGGGAATGCCCCGCGGCGGCCCCGCCTGGGGGCGTGACCTGCTCTGGCTCGTGTACTTCCTCGCCCCCTCGATCACTGCGAGCGCTGTTATCGAGGGCGTGCTGAAAGTGCTGGAGCCGCAGTCGTGGCGCCTGCGACGTTTGCGGGGGCACGTCGTGATCAGCGGCTCGAGTCGCCTCGCGTTGTTGTACCTCAAGCGCCTGCGGAAGCTCGAGCCGAGGGTTCCCGTCGTGGTCGTCGACCCACGGATCGGAGAGTCGCTCTCGGATCAAGCTCGTGATATTTACCGCGCAGAAATTGTACAGGGTGACATCTCGAGCAGCGCCATCCTCGCTCGCATCCGCCTGGATCACGCCGCCCGCGTGGTGCTGCTGAGTGATAACGACTTCTCCAACCTGGACGCCGCCACGCGTGTGCTGAACCTGGCTCCCGGGCTCGAGGGCAAGATCGTAGTCCACGTCGCCGACTTGCGGTTCATGTTGGGCATGGCCCACAGCCTCGTCGCCCGCACTTGCGCCATCTTCAACGCGCATCAGATTGCCGCACGGCACCTCGTGGAGACTCGAGTGTTGCAGCATTTCAGGAAGACGCTGCCTCGAGATCGGGTCGTGTTGGCTGGCTTCGGACGCTTTGGCCAAACCGTCCTCGAAGAACTGCAGCAACGGGCTCCCGGTAGCTTCGACCGTTGTTTGATCGTAGACACCCACGCCGATCGGGCAAGCAGCGAGTTCGCTGAGCAGGTGGGGTTCAACGACGACTACGAACGGTCGATCGTGGAAGGCGACATCAAGGACCCACGCCTGTGGCGAGGCCTCGAAGAGAGTCATCAAATGTCAGCGTGCCAGCCGGTGATCATCGTCGGCTCAGGTGACGACGCGACCAACCTGCGTTCGGCGATCTGGCTCAAGCAACGCTGGCCCAACGCGCTGGTCATCGGCCACAGCTTTCGGCCGTCGCTGTTCGCCGAGGAGGTCTCGGTCGAGAGCGGCTTCGAGATGGTGAACGTCGCGGAGCTACTTCTCGCCAGCATGCCGGAAACCTGGTTCACCGACCGAGTCCGCAGCGCGGCCTAGTGGGCGCTCGCGACGAGTACATCACTCCCTCCTCGCCCGCGGCACCCTAGGTTGCGCCGCTCACGCGCGGTCAGGTCCCCACTCCACGTCGATCCGAACCCGCCCCCGGTCGAACTCACTGATGTCGAGCCTCACGTCCCCGCGCACTCCCGAGATCTGAAACACGGCGGAGGCCGCGCCGCACCACGCGAGGGAGAACGCTTCGCTGCCCGTCAGCAGCGACGGCATTCGCCGCACGGAAATGACTCCGCTGCCACGACCGTCGAGTTCAGCCCCCTCCACGACCATCTCACCGCAGCCTCTCGCCACCAGGTTGTGCACCCGTGGCGCCATACGGAGGTAGCCCAGGGTGCCGCCCCCGTACAGCGCGCGAGCCCCTAGCAACACCGGCTTGAGGAGCGCGCGGCCAAAGGCCTCGAGCATGAACGAGCACCAGAACTCCTGAGCCCCCGTGCTCCCGAGCGCCCGGACCAGGCCCTCCGAGACCCCCACCTGAACCCCAGCATCGACCCACGCCAGGAGCGCCGCTTCGCGTACCACACGGCGAGTATCTCCAACCTCCGTCCACACGGCAGCGCGCTGCGCAGCGGGCAGCTGCTTCGCATGGGCCATCGTCAACTTTGGCCAGCTCGCGCGCACTTGAGCCATTCTGCGCTCGCAGCCTAACAGCTATGGGAGGAACTGCCAGGCCTTGAGTCCAGGCTTTCTGCCAGGTGTCTTAGCGGCTTGCCGCTCGGAATGAGCAACTCTGAGAATCCGCTGCGAATGTCCGCGCGGAATGCGCTCGCTGTCGATGCCCGCGGCTTGGAGCCGTACCGTCGCGCCGCGGAGCAGCCGCACAGCCGATGGCGCCGTGGGGCTACTTGTGAATATGTACGAGCGTCCCGTCCTCGAACATGCCGCCAGTGTAGGCAGCGTGCCAGTGATCGGGCACCTTGGGCGTTGCCCACTGGAACACGAAGCGGGCATCGATCGGGGCGACGTTGACGCAGCCATGGGAACGGGAACGCCCAAAGTCATCGTGCCAGTAGGCACCGTGAATGGCGTAGCCCCCCTTGAAGTACATGACCCAGGGCACGTCCCGCAGCTCGAACTCATGATCGGCGACGTTGGAGTCCATCGTGGTGGTGACGTGCTTCTGGTAGATGTTGAAGGTGCCCCGGGGCGTGCTGAGGGTCTTCTTGGGGTCGCCAAGGCCATCGCGACCCGTGGAGACGAGCGTGGCGTAGATCGCCTTGTCGCCCTCCCACAGCACCAAGGTCTGGCTGACGATCGAGATATCGATCCACTTGCGCCCCTTGCGCGCCCAGCTCGGCAGGCTCCGGGGCTTAGCGGCCGTCTTCAGATCCTGACTGCGTAGCCAGCGACCGTTGCGAGCCTCCACCATGCGAACGCCCTGGATGCGCTCCACTTTGCCCGTCAGCGGGATGTACTCACGCCAGCCCAAGCGCTCGCCGCGCTCCAGCTTTCCGCCCTTCACGTCCCACCAGGTCGCCCCGGCCTTGCGCGCGAACGCCACAGGCAGCCCAACCTCGGAGATGTCATAGCCGTGGAACGGTGAGCCGCTATCCGCCTTCAGCTTATCCGCAGGGATCAGCCTCGCGTCGGTGCTGATCGCGTAGCGGCGCTTGGTGTCACCCTCCCCCGCCACGAAGGTGCCGATCAGCGCGACTCCCGCGTGCCGCCGGATCCGGTCCGCGATGACTGCGTACTCCGGGGCCTTGAAATGGCTGATGTTCGGGATCTTTCGATCGCCCTCCAGCCACCAGGGGACCTCATCGTGACCGTCGCCGCCATAGCGCTCGCTCATGTCCATCGGTGTGGCGTGGTCGGGGATGGTGCCAATCGCCACTCCCTTCTCATTCAGGGGCACGTCGTTCGCCCCGACGTCCAGCGCGTCCCACTTCTCATGCAGCTTGCGATAGCTCCTCAGGTGCCTCGCGAGCCGCATCTCGTACTCGAACATCTGGTCTTTGCTGGGGACCTTCAGGTAGTTCGGCGCGATGGAGCGCAGGAACGCGTACGCATAGGGCATCGGCCGCTTCTGGTTCGGCTCGATCCGCAGCGCGCGGGCGATGGGGTGCTCCAGGTTGGTCGTAGCGTCCTTGTCCGCGCACACGAAGCCCACCGGTCGCACGGCGTACCAGCCCTGCTTGCAGTCGCGCTTGGTCACCGGCTCCTTCGAGCGCGCGACTCGGGCGCCAGCGCGCAGGTAACCGATGGTATCCGCGCTGCGGCTCGGCTTGGCATACACCGGGGTGGTCATGGCCAGGGCCGCAAGCTTGGGGTTGTCAACCGCAGGTACCGGGACCTGGGACCAATCCTCTTCGGCGGGCAGCTCAGCCCCGCCGTTCTCCGACTTGACCTTGCTGAGCCCTGGCTCCTTCTTTGCCTCATCCCCACCGAAGAAATCGGGACCACTGCAGGCGAACAACACCGCGCAGGCCATCAGGGGAGCGAGGTTACGGACGTGCTTCGTCACTCGGCTCATGGGCTCCACATGCACAACCTCAGCCGTTTGGGCCAAAAAAGTGAGGTTTCGCGCCGCTCAGCCGGCCCGCGGAGGGCTAGCGAGAGGAGGCGGGATCGTTGCGAGCATCCAGGTGCGACAAGCGACTATCCCGTGCCTCGTCGGGGATCAGCTGGCGTAGCTGCCAGGCATGCAGGAACAGGCTGCGTTCCGCCGCCACGAAGGCATCTACACTCCGCACCGCCAGCTGATAGGCGACGACCATCACCAGGATATGGAACACGACCAGGCCGAACACCACGAGCCCCCCGCTCAGATCGATGGCCCAGGGGGTAATGTGCAGGCCCCGGGCGTCGAGGGTGAACGAGCGCGGCAACACACCGAGGAACTCCAGCGCGACCGGGCCGAGCACGGCGGCGATCCCCAGAGCTAGCACCAGCCAGCGCAGCATCGCGTCGGTGCGCAAGGACATCAGGTAGACCAGCAAGGCCATCATGCCCAGCGTTGGCAGCACCACGAAGGGCCCGAGGAGCACCGTGGTGGCGGAGATGGACAGGAACGTCAGCGAGAGCCCCACTGCGCCGTGCCAGGTTTCCAGCCGCGGCAACCGCGACATGAACAGCGCCCACGCGACGGACACACACATCGTCCCCATCAGCAAGCCCACCGCGAGCCAGCTCCGCACGCCCTGGTAGAGCAAGAACGGCAGGACCAGAAGCCAGCCGCCATAGGCGATCGCAGTATTCCGTGCGGAATGTTTTCGATCCTTCTGCAGGATCAGGTCTATTTCAGCTTGCGCCTCGGGAGGCATGTGGCGCGGCGGGTCCGCGAGCAAGCTGACGAGGGTCGCCAGAGCGCCCTGGTGAGTCGGCAGTAGCGCTAATGCCGCGTTGACCTCACGCAGCGCCCGGGAGCGCTCAGCCGAAGCGCGCTCGGGGTCGTCTTCGAGGGCGCTCTTGGTGAGGGCGATCTGAGCGGACTGCGCGTGCACGTTGGCGAGCGCAGTGCGCCGTTCGTCATCTCGAGCACCGTCCAGGAACCGCTCGATCGCCTCATGCAACTCGCGCGCCTCGGGTCGCTCGGCGGGGTCGAGCGCGGTGGTGCGCTGACAGATGTCGTCGAGTTCCCGGGGGATCTTTCGACCGGGAGCTCGAGCGCTGGGCCTTCCCGCAGTGCCCATCAACGTGGACGTGAAGATCTCGTCCACGGTGGCGCCGCGGTGCATCTGCTGGAAGGTGATGAGCTCGAAGAGGATCGAACCCAGCGCATAGATATCTGCCTTGAAATCAACGGAGCCCGCGCCGCGTATCTGCTCGGGAGGCATGTAGCCGGGGCTGCCCAGCACGCTGCCCGCCTTGGTCTGGGGATCGTCGGACGCCGGCAGCAGCACTCGCCCCCCGGTGGGCTCCTCGACCTCGGGCAATTTCGCCAAGCCCCAGTCCAGCACGATGACCTCACCGAAGTCACCGAGCATGATATTGGCGGGCTTCAAGTCTCGGTGCACCACACCTCGGGAATGCGCGTACGCTACCGCGAGGCAGACACTGCTGAACGCCGTGAGCAAGCGGCGCCTCGAGTAGCGCTCGATCATCTCGGGATCACCCGAACGGATCCCGGCCAGAATCCGCTCCAGGGTCAGTCCGTTGACCCGCTTCATGGTGAAATAGGCCGTGTTGCCGGTGCTCCCGAGATCGTACACCGGCACGATGCTGGGGTGTTCCAGCTGCCCCTGTACCCGGGCCTCGCGGAAGAAGCGGGCGCGCAGGCTCGCGCGCTGCCCCATATCCTCACGGATCACCTTCATGGCCACGTCGCGCCCGATACGGTGGTCACTGCACAGGTGCACGACGCCCATCCCGCCCTCGCCCAGCACGTCGACCAAGTCGTAGCGTTCCTCGAAGCCCTCGTCAGTCGGCGGCTCCGGGTTGGGATCGACCGGGTGCACCTCGGTGCGCATCGTGGGCGAGGATTTCCACGTATCTATGTCCTTCACGACCGTGACGGCGTCGTCGCTAAACCCCGCCGACTGGCGGTCTCGATCGAAAGGCGGCTTTCTCACCAGCCTGCTATCGTACACGCCCCGCGCGGCGTTGGCCTGCTTCTGCGCTTACCAAGCCCTGCGAGAGAGGCGGGTCGCGCGACGCTGACGACTGAAAGCCTCGATTTGGTCCGCCCGCATGACATACGTCTCGGCCTGCGTCGCCAGGTCTCCGTCTCGCATGACCACCATCAGCCGGCGGCGTTGGTACAGGTCCGGGACGTCCTCGAACCGGTCGAGGTGCGCTAGCAGCACCTCGCCAATCTCGAAAATCTCCCCCTCGATGGCGCCCGGCCCCGCGCTCACGTCCGGTGTGGCCATCCAGCCCAGCTGCGCCGAGGGATAGACGAGCGCGGGATAGTCATCCACCTGAAACAACCACGCGGGATCGAGGGTCTGTGCCTCACCCACGAACGTCGCGCCCGCCAGCTCCTCGAAGTGCTGATAGCCGCGCTTGAGCGAGCCATACACGAACAACTTCATCGGCTGTCCAACCGCACCGGTTGAAGCCAGGCCTTCCGACCCTGGGAGTCGCGGACCACCGCGCGCACGTAGCCTTCGTCTCCCTGAGGATCGTACTCCGCGACGGCGCCTTGTACCCTTGCGAGCTCACGCCCTCGGCTGCCAATGAATCGGGTTTCGTAGCGCTCACCCGCAAGCGCCTGAATTTCCACGCGCCAATGTTCGGTGTCGCGCCGCACGGACACCAGGTCGACGCCGCTCGAAGCGTAAAACTCCCCAGCCTCGAGCGCTCCGCGGATGCTGGCTTCGTTGGGCTCGGCATACACCTGGACCCAGCCCCGATCGCCGGTGTAGGCGCTCTTCATGTGGCGACGCCGCTCCGGCGCCTCCGAGAAGTGGTGCGCGTCGTCCGTCGCTACTCCATACAGCAGGAGGCCCTGACTCAAGACGCTATCCCACAGCGCTTCGGCGTGTGATTCAGCGCGCTCGTGGCCTCCGGGGTGCTGTGAGTCGAGCGCCGCGTTGGACAGCTCGAACAGCTTCACCCCGCGCTTGACCAGTCGCGCGAGCAGGCGCTCGTTCACCGCGAAGTGGAAGTTCGGGTGCATGATCATCCCGATCCCCCCCAGGCGCTCCGCGAGGCTGAGTTGAGCGTCGAACGCCGCGAACCGTCCCTGCTGAAACGGGAGCTTGAGATCCTGCCCATCGGAAACGCCGTGCAAGAACACCGCACCGGTGTGGAAAAGGCAGCGAAAGCCTGGAGCCGGAGCTGGCTCACAAACCGTCGCATTCTGAGTCAGTTCGGCCCCAGGAAAGACCAACAAATCCTTGGAAGGGGACGGAGCCACCGTGACCCGGTTGTGGTCGGTGATGGAGACGAACCGGTAGCCACGCTCGGCGTAGAATTTCAGAACCTGCTCGGGAGGCTCCTTCGCGTCATACGAGCCGGCGCTGTGGACGTGCAGTTGCCCTTTGAGGAAGCTGAGCGCAGGCGGAGAGGCAGCCACCGCCGCGTCCGCTGTCCCGACGACTGGGGCCGCCCGAGCGGGCTTTGGTGGGGGTGAGGCGCTCCAGGTGCCCCTGGGATCCTCCACCCGCTCCCGAGCCTCCGGCGCCGCGGCCCGAGGCTCAGCCGAGCCGCAGCCAAGAGCAAGCGCACCTACCAGGATCCACGGACGCCTCACACACCACGGGCTAGCAACTTAGACGGCAGTCGGCCAAGCCCGCGCTGGATGCACCCAGGCGCACGAGCCCAGCGAATACTGGTATGCTGCCCCTCGTCTCACGGCGTGCTCAGACCGCAACGTTGCGGGTGCGAAGGGGAAACTTCATGAGAATACAGCTTCTATGCATTGGACTGGCTGCCAGCGTTAGCTTCGGCGGTTGCGTGATCGTCAAGGACACGCCTGCGAACACGACGCCAGCGGCAGCGACGACGACCGCGGAACCCACCGCGGCGCCGACGGCCACCGCCACCGCGGAGCCGACGGCCACCGCGACTGCCACAGCCACCAGCACCGGCAAGGCGGGATTTGGCGCAGCTCCCGCGCCCACACCAGCGCCAAGCGGCACCTGAGCGACGGAGCGAGGCTGCGGAAACGCAGCCTCGCTGGCATTTTGCGTGGGGGAAACGCAGGCACGCAGGGAGTTTCAGTACGCCGGGCACTAGCCGAGCGTTCCTCCCCGCCAACCCGCCATCCGTTGCCTTCGAAAAATCAACGTGATCTCGGCCATTTAGAGCGTGACCCT
>JAUILJ010000317.1 GCA_030433055.1 Polyangia bacterium | reverse complement strand
CAGGCGATGGCGCCGACGCATTTGCGAAGATCAATTTCTCCACGCCGGACCTGATTCTGAGCGACACGCGTCTGCCGGGCTTGGATGGCTATGAACTGGTGCGCCGCCTGAAGGAGCAGCCGGATCTCTCGGGGATCCCCGTGCTCTTCCTGACCAGTCAGCGATCGGTCGAGGACAAGATCCGAGGGCTCGAGCTGGGGGTGGAGGACTACCTCACCAAGCCCATCTTCGTGCGCGAGTTGATCACGCGGGTCAACATGCTGCTGGCTCGCCGCACCCAGGAGCGCATCGCCACCAGTCAGCCGCTCAGCGCCCGCACGCGCCTGTCCGGCTCGCTCGAGGACATGGGCGTCGTCGATCTGCTGCAGACCTTCGAGGTCAGTCGCAAGAGCGGCGTGGCCGTGATCCACGATGGCGCGCGTGACGCGTACATCTATTTCCGCGAGGGTAAAGTCGTAGACGCGGAGCTGGGCAAGCTGCGGGGTGAGGAAGCAGTCTACCGCGCGCTGATCTGGACCGAGGGCAGCTTCGAGGTCGAGTTCAGACCGGTTCAGAACGAAGACATCGTGCCGACCTCCACCCAGGGCCTCTTGATGGAGGGCATGCGCCGGGTGGACGAGTGGGGGAGGCTCTGCGAGCAGCTCCCGTCGCTCACTACCGTGTTCGAGGTGGATCACGATGAGCTCGTGGAGCGCCTGAACGAAATCCCTGACGAACTCAATGGCATCCTCAAGCTCTTCGACGGTCGTCGCAGCTTGCTGCACGTGGTCGATGAGAGCCCGTTCGAAGATCTGTCCACGCTCGGGACCATCACCAAGCTCTACTTCGAAGGTCTGCTGATCGCTTCGGAGTCGCAGGCCCTGGCGGACGACCCGGTGCACAGTGATGAGGTCGTGCCGAGCATCGAGGCGGACAGCCAGCCCAAGATGGAGGTCGCCGTCGTGGAGCCGGTGGTCCCTGAGCGACACTCGCCTCCCAAGACCAAGAGCGCGGAGCCCGTTCCCGACCTAGGCATCTTCGACGATGGCGAGCCTGAGCGCACGGCCCGGGTGGCTGCGGCAGCAGGCGCTGCCAGACCTGCTGCCGAGGGAACCAACGCTCCAGCCACTGCCTCCCAGCGAGCGACCCTGGCCACGGCGGCTGACGCCGCGATGGAAGCGCTCAATCGCCTGGAGGCTGAGAGTGCGCCCCCACCCAAGCGGACTCCACTTCCCGCGACGGCGAAGGAAGGTCGCGTGGGAGCGACCACGCGCCTCGGAATGGGTGAACCTGTCGTGTCCAGCGGGCGGCCTCAATTCAGCCCGAAGCCAACCCTGGCGGATTCTCCCGACGCGCGTGCTGCCGTCGCCATCGCCCGCAGCGCCATCGAGTCTCAGCTGCCATCAACCAAGGGCGAGTCCCCCCAGGCCAAGGCGGAGGCTAAGGTCATCCCATTTCCTCGAGGAAGCCAAGAGGAGAGCGCGGGAACCGCGACCCGCATCATGGGCACCATCGAGGTGCCCGACGAGCCGAGCCCTGAGACTCGCGCTGAGGCGCCCCGTGCCCTACGCGACAGCCCGCTCCCGGCGACGCCAGAGGCTGGTTCCAAGCAGCCGGAGCCCGCGCTTCCGACCTCCCGCACGGAGGCTTCGGCGATCGCGAAACAGGAGCCTGAGCACGCCCCGGCGGAGCCCACCGGGGAGGCGGCGGCCGAGCAGACGGACGCCAGCGATGAAGAGGCGCCCGTCACGCGCGCTTCGCGCCCGCGCACGAAGACTGCCCCCTTGCCCGAGGCGACGGTGGTGGTGAATCAGGCTCCCCAGGTCGACGAGCCAGCGCATCCCCACGACCACGAGCACGAAGCAGCGTTCTTCGCCGACGGTGAGACCGGCGAGTACGACGGAGGTCCGCGGAGCTTCCCGCCCGGCGAGCTCGAGGAGATGGAAGACGCCCTGGTGCTGCCACAGCGCAGTCCTGAGCAAGAAGCGCGGCGGAGTCGCTTCATGCGCATCGTGGCGCTCGCCGTGGGCTTTGCCGTGGGTGTGTTCGTCTTCGCCATGATCTTCAAGAGCAACGGCAAGGACGATGCGACCCCTGCGGCGAGTACCAACGAGCAGCGGGGCGAGTCGGCTCCCGTCCGCACCTCGCCGGCCCTCGACGAAAAGCCGCCTCCCGCCGCGACCACGCAGCCGGCACCCGAGGCAACGGAGGAACCCGCTGCCGAGGAGCCTGCCGCCGAGGAGCCTGCCGCGGAGGAGCCCGCCGCTGAGCAACCCGCACGGGAGCCAGCCACGGCGGTACGGCCAGCACCCGTGCCGCGCCCTGCGCCAGCGCCGCGCCCTGCGCCACCGCCTCGAGCGACGAAGCCACCCCCCGAGCCACCCACGCCGCCCCCAGCGCCGCCCGTTTCCACGGGGAAGCCGCCCACTGCCTCGTTCCCAACCAAGTGAGCGTGCGTCGCTGAGCAGCCTAGGGACTGGGCAGGGGCTCGGCCTTGGGCACGAGGTGGTGGGGAAGCGTGTGGAGGAAGCCGCGGAAGAAGTAGCTGAAGCGCGCGATGGAGTCCGAGTAGAAGACGCTGGTGCGCGGAACTTCACCGAGGTGTGCGCTGCCCAGGGCGATTGGCGCGCCCGTCGCCGTGAAGGCGGCGTCGTACCCAGCCTGGGCGACCAGATCCCGCGCCCGGCGATCCATCGAGCCCAGGGGGTAGAAGTACACGCTTGGCGTCACGCCAAGGCGCTGCTCGAGCAGCCGGCGAGAGCGGGTCAGCTCTTCGTCTACCAGCGCCTGGGGCAGGTTCGCCAGAGCGCGGTGCCGATGACCGTGGCTCGCGATTTCCACCAGCCCCGAGTCGTGCATCTCGCGCACTTGCTCCCAGGACATGGTGAAGCGTTTCTTGTCTTCAACGAGCCCAGTAGTTATCCCCAGGGAAAAAGGCAAGTCCAGCTGCTTCAAGATGGGCCAGGCGCGCCGGTACACGCTGCTCATGCCATCATCCATGCTGATCACGGCCACGCGCTCGGGTAGCAGCAGCTTGCCGTTCAGGAAGAGCACGAGGTGACTCAAGTGGACGACCTCCACGCGGTTGTCCTTCAGCCACTGCATCTGCCGCTTGAAGTTGAAGCTGGAGACGCTCAGCGGATCGCTCCCGCGGTCGAAGCCGTGATACAGGAGCACTACCGCGCGCGTGCGGTGGGCTTCGACCACGGGGTGCTTGAACATTGCCGCGGGGATTGGGTTCCCCGGCCCCTCCGTGGAGTCGTCCTGCACGGAGGCCGGTGCGGCTACCCCGTCGGTCTCCGGGGGAACGAGGGCAGTGCCAGGCGCGTCAGGCGCAACCGGGCGTGCAGCTCGGGGAGATGGCGCAGTCGCTCCTGCCGCCGCTCGGGTAGGGGGTGAGGTGCCCTGGCTTCCGCCGCAGCTCACCAAGAGCGCCCCGGCCAGGCATGCGCTGCGCCACTTCACCGCTCTGCCCATCCGGGGCGCCGTGTTCTGCTCTGCTCCACGCCGGCCGATCATGAAACACGAGAGTCTAGGCGACGCGCAGCGGCTACCAAACCGCAATCGTCGGTCAAAGAAGCCGTAGCACCTCACCGCGGACCACTCCTGCAGACAACCTCGCACCCGGTGAGGGTGCGTACGATCGCGACCCAGCCTGCCAAGCCCAATCGGCGCCCCTGCTATCGAGAGCGTACGCGCGGATCGAGGAGCGCGTATGAGACGTCCACGAGCACGTTCGAGAGCACCACGGCGACGGCGAAGAGCAGCACGACACCAATCACCACCGGCCCGTCTCGGTCGAAGATCGCGTTGACCGTCAGCGTTCCCACGCCGGGCCAGCGGAAGATCTTCTCGGTGACGATCGCCCCTCCGACCAGGGTGCCAATGTTCATGCCGATCACGGTCACCAGTGGCACCAGCGCGTTCCGCAGCGCGTGCTTGAACACGACGACGGCCTCGGAGAGGCCCTTCGCTCGGGCAGTGCGCACGTAGCCGCTGCCGAGCAACGTGAGCATCTCGTCGCGCACGAGGCGCGTGTAATACGCGGCGCCATAGAGCCCGAGGGTCAGGGAAGGCAGAAACGCGTGCTTGAGGTGCTCCGAGTCCGTCGAGCCGTAGCTGTCGAGGGGAAACCACCCCAGCCAGCGCGCAAAAATGTGCTGCAGCAAGAGCCCACTCAAGAACGTGGGCGCGCTGATCCCGATCAGCGTGAGCCCGACGGCTCCCCAGTCGAAGACCGTGTGGCGCCGGTAAGCCGCCAGAACACCGAAAAGTATCCCCACGGAAACCTGAATCGCGAGCGCCAGGATCCCGACGAGCACCGTCGGCCCGATCGCCTCACCGAGCAGCTCCGTAACTGGCTTGCGCTGGAGGTAGCTCTCCCCGAGGTCCAGGCTCACTGGGCCGAGCTTGGTGGCGTTGGGGTGGGCCGCTTGATCCCCGCCAACGTGGACGAGCTGGGAGAAGAAGCGCCCGTAGCGCACGTAGAGCGGTTGATCCAGACCGAGCTGCTTGCGGATCACTTCGACATCCGCCGGGCGCGCCTGCGGGCCGGCCATGACACGGGCGGGATCCCCAGGGAGCCAGCTGAAGATGAAGAACGTCAGCGTCAGAACGGCCCAGACCGTGAACAGCGACCACGCGACGCGCCCGGCGATGCGAGACAACATCAGCGCTGACCTCTGCCTGGCGTCGCGAGGAAGCTCGCCGGGAGCGCCGTGACACCGCAGCGCTTCCCGGGGAGCCAGCACGCGACGCGCTGAGTCAGCTGAGAGGAGTCAATCCACGCCCAGCGCACGTATTGTGTCAGCACGGGATGCGGATGGTAGCCATGAACGTAGGGCTGCGTGACCTCGTAGTAGCGCTGAGAGTGGGTGAACACCCACGGCGCTTCTTCTGTCACAATTGATTCCGCGCGGCGATACATGCGTCGCCGCTCTGCGGCGTCGGGGTTGCCCCGCGCGCGCTTCATCAGCGCATCGAGCTCAGCGTTGCTGAAGAACGCGCTATTTTGGCAGTTCTCTTCGGAGATGGCGTCAGTCGACAAGGTCGAGTCGAAGAAATTGCTGGGTTCGGGGAAGTCTGGGTGCCAGCCGGTGGTTCCCATGGCTGCCGTCTTGCGCCGGCCAGTCAGTGCTTGCTTCGTGGGCCAGCCAACCAGCTTCAGGTTGATGCGGATGCCGATGCGGGCGAGCTCCTGTTGGGTGATCTCGGCGGTCTGCTGCCCGAAGGAATCGACCAGCGCGATGTAGTCGATCTCGTGCGGGTAGCCGCCCTGGCCCGTCTTGGGGTCGTAGGCGTAGCCCGCCAGGCGCATCTCCTCGAGGGCCGCGTCGTAGTCGTAGCGCTGAGCTGGGTAGCCCGGCACCTGGGGAATGATGACGTTCGGCACCAGCTTGTACTGCGGCACGATCTGGCCGGGCCGAATGGCGGCGATGTGTTCGCGGTTGATGGCGAAGGCTACGGCGCGGCGCACGTGGCGGTTGTCGAAGGGGGGGAGCTCGGTGTTCATGAACGCGCCGAAGACCGTGTGGGGTAGCTCCCACTCTCCGAACGGCTGCCAGCGGCTGTCGCCGCGCAGCTTCGCGACGTCCGCGCGGCTGAACTCCCTCGCGTAGTCGAGCTCGCCTCGCTCGAGCTTGTAGCGCTGGGCAAAGGACTGCACGTTCAACAGCCACTCGACGCCGTCCAGATACGGCTTGCCCGGTTGCCAGTACGCCTCGTGCCGCTCGAACTTCACGTATTGGTTTGCCTCGTAGCGCGCCAACTTGAACGGACCCGTTCCGCAGGGTGCGTTTCCAAAGTCCTTTGACCAGATGGCTCCGGCGCTCTTGCAAACAGGTGCCACGAGCTGCAGCGCCAGCACGTGCAGGAACGTGGAGTCGGGCTCCGACAGATCGAAGCTGACGCTGTACTTGCTCTCGGCGTGGACACCCAGCTCCTTGCTCTTGCCCTTGCGGTACTGCTCGAAGCCCGCGATGTGATCGTAGAAGCTGGCGGGGCTGGGCGTGTCGGGGTGCAGCGTGCGGCGCACCGAGCGCACGACGTCATCTGCGGTCAGCTCGCTGCCGTCGTGGAACAGGACCCCACGCCTCAGCTGAAACTCGTAGTGCTTGCCGTCGGGGGAGACGCTGTAGCGCTCGGCGAGCTGAGGCACGAGGTTGCCTTTCGCGTCGTAGCTGATCAGCGTATCGAACATCAGCGAGCCGAGCGCTGCGTTCGTCGTGGAGAAGCCGACCGCGGGGTCCAGCGTACGAATGCCGGTGTAGAACGCCGTGCGCAGCACACCGCCGCGCTTCGGAGTGTCCCCAGCGCGCTCGCCGATCGGGGGAGAGAGCTGTTCGTCACAGCCCAGGGTCGAGCAGAGCAAGCTCACCCCCAAGAACAAGCGAGATAGCACGTGAAACGCCCGCTTGTATCCTTGAGGAATCAACCGCGCGCAGTGTCCTTGGCGCTTCTTCGACGTGTCAGCGCTCATTGGGATCCAAGGCATCTCGCAGGCCTTCTCCAAGGAGATTGAAGCCCAGCACGCTGAGCAGGATCATGCCGCCAGGCGCGATGACGAGCAGCGGTCGATCGGCGATGGCCGTCTGCCCTTCCTGGAGCATACGGCCCCAGGTCGCGGTGGGAGGTGGCAGCCCCACCTGCAGGTAAGAGAGCACGCTCTCGGCGATGATCATGGCCGCGACGTGCGCGGTGGCGATGACGATCAGCGGGCCGAGCACGTTGGGGAGCAGGTGCTTGAGCGCGATCCCGAGGTCGCTCTGGCCCAGGGCTCGCGCCGCCTCGATGAAGTCGAGGCCCCGTAGCTGAAGCACCTTGCTTCGAATGATCCGTGCGGTACCAAACCAGCTGGTGAGCCCGAGCACCATGAGCAGCGTGGTGAGCGACACGTCGCCCAGGGCGACGCCGAGCGCCATCACCAAGACGAGGTAGGGGAGGCTGAGCCCGATGTCCACCAGGCGCATCAGCACCTGATCGATCACGCTCCAGCGCGTGCCCGACGTCCAACCCGAGAGGAGCCCTACCGCGGTGCCGACCAGCGCGCTGAGCAGCGTCGCGATGAAGCCGACCGCCAGAGAGATGCGGGCGCCGTGAGCGAGCCTGCTCAGCTGATCTCGGAACAGCTGATCGACGCCCAGCCAGTGGGCGCCGCTCGGGCCGACCGGCTCGCCCAGCGCATCACGCCCCGCCTCGAAGTCGCTCAGGTTGGGATCGAAGCTGCTGAGCAGCGGCGCGAGCAACGCAAACAGCACCAAGAACACGACGAGACCTGCGCCAAGCGCTGCGCCGCGATTCCGCTTGAAGCGCATCAGGGCTCGGTTCTGCCGCATGCCCGCAGGAGTAACGCGACGTGGGGCGTGGTTGCAATCTCGAGCCGCTAGAACATGCTGGCTCGTTCCGCTTTCAGAAAGCCCCTGAGCACCCGGCCCAGCTCCGTGGGACGCTCCTCTTGAGGTGAGTGGCCGGTGTTCATCAACTCGAAACCCGCGCCGTTGAGGTTGCGCGACAGCTTCTGGCCGAACCCGCTGGGGCACAGCTTGTCGTGGCGACCCCAGACCACGAGGCTCGGCACGGCGACGCGCGCGGTGTCCGCGATGATCGGACGCGTGTCCTCCGTGGCGCGAAGCGTGGCCAGCGCGCTGCCTCGGGCCGCCGGTGTGTTGAAGCAGTCGTAGTAGTGGTCGAGTCGCTCGCCATCGATCGCGGCGCCGCTGGTCAGGCGCTCGCGAAAGTAGGAGCGAAAGCTAGTGCGCCCCAAGAACTGTTTGAACATCAGGCCGCCGAGCAGCGCCCAGGCCGCGAGCCGGCGACTGTAGTCGGCCTTGGTCACGAAGCACGTCGGGTTGATCACCACCAGGCGAGAGACCAGCTCTGGGTGCCGTGCGGCAATGGCGATGGCGATGGACCCGCCGAGGTCGTGACCAACCAACGCCGCGCGCCCCACGCCGAGCCCGGCGTACAGCCCGGCGACGCAGTCGGCGAAGGCGTCGAAGCCGTAGCCAAAGCGGCTCGGTGGTGGCTTCTCGCTCTCACCAAAGCCGGGGAGATCGGGAGTGATGACGCGGAAGTCTTCTTCGAACTCTGGGGTGACTCGAGACCACGTCAGGTGATCCATGAACAAGCCATGGAGCAGCACCACCGGCGAACCGCTGCCGGTGTCCGCGACGCGAAGCCTAGCGCCTCCCGCGGTGACGTCCCGATAGC
>JAUILJ010000316.1 GCA_030433055.1 Polyangia bacterium | reverse complement strand
CTGAGCGGGTTGGCTCCGAAGATCAAGGAGAGCCATCGCATTGCCCTGTGTCTGGAGATGGTCTTGCCGCTGACCCGTGGCGCTCGGCTGCCGGGTGGCGTGGCGCCGGCGCTCAAGGTGTTGCGCTCGACCGAGCGCCATCTGGGGCGCTGGCTCGTGATGGCCCAGGCGAGCCAAGCGGCGGGGGACACCTCTCCGCGAGACGATGCGCTGCGCGAAGCGACGAACGGGGTAGCGAGCTCCCGGCCCGCCTGGTTGCTCGTGGCGTGGGCCCTGGGCGCGAAGCTCGATGAGCCCGTACGACCCAACCTCGAGCTGATCGCCCGGCTCAGTGATCGACCCAGCGCGGATCGGGATCCCAGCTTCTTGTTCCGTCTCGCGCGAGCGGGGCGGCCCGAAGCTCGTTCGATGCTGGACAGCATGGCGGGGCCCGGACGGCCCAAGGACGCGCTGGGAGTTCGAGCCACCCTGCGCCTGCTCCAGCATTTCGATCCCGAGCCGAGGGCGGCGGTGCGCCGCCGCGCTCTGGAGCAACTGTCCGAGGGCAGCGGTAAGGATCCGCTACGGGCCTTCGCGCTGGCCGCGCTCACGGATCTGCAAGCTTCCCGCGGACCGGTAGACCCGGCGTTGCGACAGCGGCTGATCGAGCTTCAAGCCTCCAAGGCGCTACGCGCCGCGTGTTGGGCAGGGCTCGCGGAATGTGTCCCTGGGGCGGTGGTTGGCGAGGCGACGTACCGGCGCTTGGAGTACGGTTGGATTGAATGAGTCTTGGGACGAGGGCGCGGCGATTCTTGTGGATGGGCACTTGCGCGGTGTGGTTCCTCGGGCTGCCTGGAGCCGCGCACGCCGATGAGCGGAGCTGGACGCTCTGGGTCGACGATGATGACGACGACGGTAACGGCGTCGCAGATCGACTGGACACCGTCTTGCCCGCGCCGAAAGCAACCTCGACGCTGGAAGAGCGCGGAGCGCTGGAGGGTCGCAAGGTCGCGATCCCCAAGGAAACGAAACTGCGCCTGTTTCTCGCTGAGCGCTTCGTCTCGAGCGGGGCCGTCAAGCGCACAGCTCCCAGCGGGCCACCAGTTTGGCTGCAAGGGGCAGCCGTCGGGCGCTGGGCGTTTCGGACCGACGACCAGCCCGCCACGGCCATCGTCCTGCGCGCCTATCGAGTTGCCGGGGGGAAATGGAGCGCTCCGCTGTTCGGGAGCGTGAGTCGCGAGCGCCCCGGCGCGTGGGGTGAGGGCGCGGACCCGGAGGCGTTCGCACTCGGTGTACGCGCGCCTGAAGGCGCACTGCCCAAAGAGCTCTGGCTGCGCAGCTACTCCGTGACCAATCGGGAGCTCGATCTGCGTGGCCCCCTTGCCATCGAGCCGCAGGGCTGCCCCGGCTCCGAGAAGGGAACGGAGTGCGGCGTGACCGAGGCCGTGCGCCTGGTGGCCACCAGCGTCGACCGCGCCCACCCGAGCGCCGGCAACGCGCTGCGCGTGGAGCTTGGCGGCCGAGTGGAGCTAGACGTCAGCAAGCACCCCGGTGACCGGTCAGCTCGCCAGGAGCTTCACGTGGTCGCGCCGACACAGGGGGATCAGGGGGGCCGCCTGGGGCAAGTTCACTTCCGGGTTCATGTGCTCCGCCAGGGCCAAGGGGGCGCTCCGGCGGTCGGCGGCAACAGCGAGGGAGCCAAGCGGGTCGTGCAACGGGAGCTGCGCGACAGCGCGGCGCTCTGGGCTCAGTGCGGGATCGGGTTCGAGGTGGAACGGCTCGAGGTCGTGGACCCGCCACCGACCGCGGTGAGTGCTGGTGGCTCCCTCAGCCTGAAGCTTGGCAAGCAGCGGCTCGATATGTCCTGGCCAGCTGGGCTCGATCCGCGTCGCCTCGCGCATCGTATCCGTGTGGCAATCGAGAAGCTCGGCTATCGGGTGGAGCTCAGCGACAACGGCAAGAGTGGGTACAGTGACCTGCCGACCGTCGACCTGCTGGTGCGGAAAAAGGACAAGTCGGGTGCCCTCGTAGAGCTCTCGTCGGTGCAGGATGGCGAGCGTCAGCTCCCCCTGAGCAGCGATCGTCAACTCCCGATCTGCCTCGGCGAGGTCGCGCTTCGGGATGGCCTGGACCACTTCAACGACTTCAATGCCGGCAGCGGCACCCTGGAGGAGCGGAGCCTGGTCAAAGCGCTGCAGGACGACGACCCAGGCAGCATCGAGCTGTTCGTCGTTCCGAGCTTCGTCAACTCGGGCAGGATTGGAGAGTCGTTCATCTACACCGCGGGAGCCAGCCTGAGGAACGTGCTCATCGTCGACCGCGCCGGGATCCGCGCGGGAAGCCGCTCCTATGTCCTGGCTCACGAGCTGGGACATGTGCTGCTGGATATGCCCGGGCACCCCGATGACTTCGGTGTGGATGATCCCGGGCGCTTGATGGACTCCGACGCCTCCGAAGCGAGCGTGTTTGGTCCGCGCCGGCTGAGCCTCAGCGACTGCCGTCGTGTGTGGAGCCAGAGCGGTGGCGCTGCGCCGCTGCCGCTGGTCAGAGAAGTACCCAGCCATTTGCCGACCAGGCTGGTGGAAGAGCCAGCCGCGAACTGACCCGAGGTGCGGTGCCGCCTCACCCCCGAAGCGAGCTGGGCAGGCGCGCCGAAATTTGGGGTGAGCGTCGGCCTAGAATACGACGATCTCGCGCAGCTCGGTCCCGGCAGCGTAGCCATAGCTGACGAACGCGTCGAAACCGTCGACCAGCACGCCGACGGCGCGATCCGAGTCGATGCGATGTACGCCGTCGTTTTGTATCCCCGGGGAAAGGTTGTTCGGCGCCTCGGCGCTGGGATCGATCACGGGGAACGAGAGCTGGCAGGTGTAGACCACGAACTCCGAGGCGCCGCCGCGTTGCTGGTCGGTGAGCCCGTCTGCGGCGAGTGCCTGACAGTTGGAGAGCCCGCTCACGTCCTGGCCATCGAGCAGCACCCGCGCGTCGCTGGGTGCGGTGATGCGCAGGAAATCGAAGGCGTATTTGTCGGGGGTGAGGAACACGTAGTTCGGTCGAAACTGCTCGATCGGAGGGATCACGATGAAGCTGGGATCGCCTCCCGGGAGACCGCGTGGGACGCCTGCCGCTGCCTGGCTGGGTGAGATCTCCGCCAGCATCACCGGTTCGTCGCTCTGGACGCTGAAGTGCGAGTACGCCGTGAGGTTGGCGAAGCTCCCACGCCCGTCGAGGGTCAGCTCCTCGAACCCAGGCAGGCTGGTCTTGATGCGAGCACCCCGCTCAGTGACCGCCACGATCCGGAAATAGTCGGGTTCACTGATCATGCCGACGCTCGCGCCTCCTGCCACGAGCGCCTGGGTCCGGCTCGCGGCTACGGGCGCGATGAAGGTCTTGCCTGCCGTGCGGATGGGATCGAGCTGCTCCTCGAGGTGATCCGCACAGCAGCGCCGTGATGCGAGGGTGGAGAAGAAGGGAGCGTCGCTGGCTTCGGAGCCGCTAAACACCACCACCGGCTCCGTCGACTCGATGAGCGTACCGGTGAAGTCCGCGTTGAAGTCGTCGCTCTCGAGGTTGAGCACGTCGAAGGGCTCGAGCTCGAACTCCACCGCTTGCCCCGCGGCCGTCTCGGGGATCCCTGGCGCGCCCAGCACTTTGGTGGTGGGCGTGACGCGGACCTTGGTCGTGCTGCGGGTGCCGACGAGCGTGATGAACGCCCGAAGATCGATGGGATCTGCCGGGTTGAAGTTGGTGTTGGGGTCTTCCGTGGACGCGATGGTCTGCGGCCAGCCGAGCACCACGTAAGCCGGCGTGAGCTGGTTGCTCTTGGGGATCGCTTCGACGGGCTTGAGCAAGGAGGCGTCGTTGGAGAACACATTGACGTTCTCCAACGGATTGAACTGATACGCGATCACCGGCACCTGACTCTTGATGCGGTAGGCAGCCCGGGTGAGCGCGCTGCCTGTGCCGGTGTCGAACTCTCCATCGGGAGAACCGTCCACTTCACGCGGTCCGAGCCGGAAGACACGCAGGCTCAGCGGGGGAATTTCAGCGCTGGCGACCCGGATGGCAGCTGCATCGCCGAGGCTGCCCGGTGCGGAATCATCCTGCTCGATGGTGACCACTGCGCTCAAGTCGGGCTGAGGGTTCGAGACCACCACCGCGAACTGCTGAGCTGCGGCGTTGGAGGTGTCGTCGATCATGGCGTTGTCCAGATCGACGGCCCAGTACTCGCAGCCGACGTTGCTACGGTTCTCTGCCGCATCTTCGCAGAGCTGCACGCAGCCGCCGCTGCGGCAGGCGATGGCCTGGGAGGTGTCGCACTCGGAGACCTTCGTTTCTTTTTGCCCCGCGGAATCGCACTGCATCACGACCTGGCCGGAGCACCGGGTCTGGCCAGGGAGGCAGTTCATGCAGGTGAGGGTCTGTGGGTTGCACACCTGGTCTTGGCCAGGGCAGTCCTCCTGAGTCTGCCACTCGGGGCCTGTGGAGGTCTGCTCACAGCGCTCCAGCGCCGTATTGCAGCGCTGATCGCCTACCGTGCACTTGACTGCAGGGGAGCGTTGCTCCGTGAGCCAGCGATCGCCGGAGTCGAAGCTGCAGCTCGCGGCGACGGGCAAGGCGAAGAGGGCGAGGGCGCTGCCCAGACGCAGCGGTGAGAGCAAGCGTCGACGACTCACGGCGCGGCCAGGTGCAGCTGGAAGACATCGGTGGCGTAGGCGTTCCAGCCCCGTGTACCGAGCTGGCGATACACCAACGAGCCGTAGTCGAAGTCTTGGATGTTCGCGAGGGACACGCTGATGGTGATGGGGCCCGGCTTGATGCCCAGGTCGCTCAGCGTGCGAAGATCTGGCAGATCCACAGCCTTCTGACTGCCGGGCACCGCCACGGTCCATTGGACGAGCCCGCTGTTGCCGAGGATCTGAATCACCACCAGCTCCACGCTGCTTCCGCCAGCGGGCCAGTCCCAGGTGAGGCGAGCGCCGTCCCAGCTCTGGTTCGTGGCGGGGCTCTCCAGCCGGGGCACCTGGACGAAGCCGGTCAGGTTGATGGGGATGGCGCTGGACGTCTGTCCCCGCAGCGCAAGCACCGAACGCGGAGTCGTGTCGCTGGCGCCGGTGAACGCGCGCGCACCAGCGACGTAGCTCGAGCCGAGCAGGTCCCCCGCGAGCGCTGGCATGCCGACGAAGTTCAGATCTCCACTCAGCGGCAGCAGCTCAGTGCGCGTACCCACGGGAAGCAGCGCATAACCTTCGGTGCCGACGCGGATCGCGATGCTCGTGCGCACGCGATCGGGGCCCTTGTTGGTCGGTGTTGGCCCCTGGATCTGAACGGTCAGCGCGTGGTCCAAGGGTATATCCATGGGGATATACACGTCTTTGACGGTTTGCCCCGGTTCTGCCGCGATGCCCTTGACCACGCCCATCGCATAGGCGGTGAAGAGCGGTGGGTTGACCTTTCGGTTCTCGATGCCGGCCAGAGCATAGAAGCTCAGGTTCCCCGCTGAGGTGCTCGCAGAGAACTCGTAGCCGAGCTTTCCCGGAGCGTCGGGCTGCACCCGGGTACCCTCTGCGGGCAGCGAAAACTCCCGCGTCGCGTCGCTGGTGAAGCGGAACAGATAGGCGGCCTGCTTGCTGTCGGGATCCTTGGGATCAGGCACGTTGGTCCAGGTCGCTTTTTCGAACTCCCGGCCGCCGCTCCACACCAGCTCGCCCTGGACGTTCACGCCGTAGCTGCCCTGTCCACCAGTGGCCGGCGGATCCCCTTCGTCGATGCACGCGATGCTCAGCACCGGAGAGAGGTAGGCGGTGACCGTATCGACTGGGACGTCGGCAAACGTGATCGGCTGATAACACTTGCTGGCGATCGTGACGCTGCGCTTGGGTCCGAGGTCCTCCTGGGAGAAGATCGCTACGCCCTGGGTGTTGGTGGAAACCGCGCCAGCGACGTCTCCCCCCAAGATGACTTGAGCCCCGGGGATTGCGTTGCCCGAGTAGTCGTCGAGCACGATCACCTTGAGCTGTCCGCCAAGGGTATCGCCGCTCAGTCCGCCTCGGAATCCATTGCTGGTGTCGCCGTAGACGAAGGCGTCGAGCACGTCGACGCTCACGCTGTCAGGGGTGGTGACACGAATCGGCTTGGTGCCCTGGGTGGTCGCCGGGACGCTGCACTGCAGCTCGGTCGGCGACTTCACGTCGACGTTCGTGCACGGCTTCAGGTCGACGAGCACCTCGGTGCCAGCGCTCCAGCTCGTACCGTCGCCTCGCAAGGTGATGCGAGTGCCGCCGGATGTCGGTCCCGTGTTCGGCTCGGCGTAGAAGACGTCGTAGCTGTAGCCACCAAGAAGCTCCGCGCGGGTGCTGGCGTCTTCCGCGTTCTGTACGGCGACACTCTGAGCACCTGGGTTTCCCGGAGGAACTGTGATCTGGATGCGCGTGGGGTCCACGACCAACACGCTGGCGCTGGGCACCTCGAGGCCGCCGATCCAGACCCGCGCGTCACTGCTGAAGCCGTTGCCGCGGATGGTAGCGAGCCCACCGCCGCTCCAAGGGCCGTGGGGTGGGTCGACGCCGAGCACTGCGTGGGGTGCGGCGTCGGGCAGGTCGAAGCTCGAGTCCTTGGGATCGCCGCCATCGAGGATCGTGGGACCACCCGCGTCGTCCTCGGTTTGCCGGGTCAAGGGGTTCTCACCACGCGCCACGCACGCGCCCAGCCCGAGGATGGGCACGAGCCAACGGGCGCTTCTCAACTGATGCGGGGTGAACACGGGCTTCAGGAGGGTAGATCGCGGGCCCTCGACCGGCCAGACGCACCACCGATTGTGAGCACTTCTGCCCCGCAAAGGCTGCTTGGAGTCAGGCGGAAGCAGCCGTTTTTCGAGTCGTGGCAGGCGTGCGTGAGGCGTCCGGGCTGGGCCCGAGGCCCAGCCCGAAGCTCCTGCAGAGCCCCAGGGCGACCGCCTTGCGGCGCCCGTCCAGCTCACCCCCACCCACCGCGCCGGGACCTACGCAGCTCGGGCATCCGCCAGGGCAGGGACAGCTGGCGATCAGGGCGTAGGCGCGCCCGATCAGCTCTGGCGCGCGCTCGAAGATGCGCTCGGCGAGGCCAACGCCATTGGGCACAGCGTCGAAGAGAAAGAGCGTGGGATCGAAGCCTCCGGTGTGTGCCCCGGGCACCCTGGCTGGAGCGCGCGTGCTCGGCTGCCCATCGCTCCCAGTCACCTGCTCTTCCCCGTCTCCGAGCGACTGCCCGACATCACTGGGTTCACACATCAACGCCAAGGTCGACACGGTCTCCAGCGCACGTCCGAGGCCGCGAAGCCCGTCGATTGCCACCGCTCGAGAGCTAGCCACGTCGTTGATGATGGCCTCCGGGACGGTGAGCCAGAAGCCGGTGGTGTGCATTTGCATCTCCGGCAAGTGCACGTCGCCGTAGCCAGCGTTCTCGTGGGTGAAGAACTTGATCTTCTTGTAGCCGGTCACGCGCTCCACCACCTTGATTTCGCCCCAGCCGGAGGGCAGCTGCCCTAGCTGTCGCTGGTTGCTCTTGTCGAGCACTGCGATGGTCCGATAGGTGAGCGCGGTGGTGAAATAGTCCGGCTCGACCTTGCGCACGAACGCCTTGTGGTTCTCGTAGTCCAGCCGCTCGACCTGGTACTGCTCGGCGTCGTGCTGGTAGATGGCCTGCTCGTGGAGCATGGTGTGAGTCGCGCGCCAGTCGAGCTCTGCCAGTGTTTTCCCGGTGGCAATGTCGATGATGACGAAGTTGTCCCAGCCGATATTGCGCAGGCTGACGGACGAAGCCGGGAAGGCGTCTCCCGCCCAGTGGTAGCGATTACCTGCGGCGTGCACCAGACCACCCGACTCGAGGTAGTCGAGGGCATCTCGTGTCTCGGAGACTCCCAGTGGCCCGTAGCTCTCACCGCTGGCGGGCGTCGGACGCGTCACTGAGTCCCCGGGGGGCGTGACCTCGAACGGCAGCTCGAACGCCGCGCACTTGAGGTGCTGTACCAGCACCTCGACGTTCGTGGGGTCGATGCGCGCCTCCTCGGCGCCCGCAGCCAGCAAGAACTCGGGGTTGCGCCCCAGGTACTGATCCAGGGCACCGCTCTGCAGCACCATCAGCGCGATGCTCGTGCCATCGCTGGCACCGGCGCGCCGGCCTGCGCGACCGAAGCGCTGCCAGGTGGCCGCGATGCTGCCCGTGTAGCCCACGGTGACCAC
>JAUILJ010000315.1 GCA_030433055.1 Polyangia bacterium | reverse complement strand
GGGTCTCGCGGGCACTCGAGCTATTGTCCCAGCGTTTTGATTCCGAGCGGATATTTGTTATCGGTGTGGCGACGCGCCAGAACTACGACCAGCTGCTGGCCTTGAGGGAGTGGGCAACGAGGATCACGCAGCACTTTTACGTTCACATGCCCTACCCATCGAGTGAGTCGCCGACTGACAAGTACCTCAAGGGCGTGCCGACTTTTAGCGAAGTCGCTGAGGCCACGGTGGATGGTGGATTGTTCGTCCGTGGGGTACCGCCCTGCGTATACTGGCGGGTTGGGCGTGCGCACGGGCTCGAGCCAGCAGACCGAATGCACCTCAGCGGACCCAACTGGCCGTTGCCTGGGCGGGAGTACGTCCAGACTCAATTCCGTCATCGTGCGCTGCCCGTTCAGCAGAGCGCGTTCGTGGCTGCGGCCATGGACTGCCCAGAGCAGGCCGAGTGCGCGCTGCGGAGCAGGTGTCCCGGAGAGCTGCTGAATGGCTACGTCCAGGCCCACGGCGTGCGGGAGATCGGAGCGGTGAGCTTGGCGGAAGTGATCGAGGAGAGCGCCAGTGGAAAATCCCCCCGATGAGATAGTAACGCTCACTTCAGAGATCGCTTCACGTTTCCACGAGGAAGTAAGCGCGCGATTCGCTGGGTTGGGCTACACCTTGAAGGGCGAGGTCACACCCCGGTTCTTTCAGCGGTGGAACGTTCTGTGTGTCTTCGAAAGCGAACAGGGGGGGGATTCACTTGCCTTTCTGCTTGCTCCAACCAACCCTGCGGAACCCGCGTACAAGCGCTCGAAGCGCCTAGACATCGTGTATTTCTCGGAGGATGTCGCCGACGAGGAGCAGGATCTCATCTATCAGAGGGATCGACCGATGATCGACGCTTTCGCGGAGTGGGTGATCGGGTGGGACAAACCCACCAGTCGACCGTTCGGTTCGCCTTGACCCGCGGATTCGGACCGCATCTAATCTCGGCATGCGTGGCTACTGGCTTGGTGTCCTGAGTCTTGGTTTCGTCGTTTGGGCCTGTGGTTCGGATGGTGAGAGCGGCTCCGGCGGGAACGGTGGATCTGCAGGGTCTGCAGGGACGAACAGCTCGGGCGGGTCAGGGGGATCCAGTGCCTCGGGCGGCAGTGCCGGGACTGCGACCGGCGGGAGCGGAACAGCCGGCTCCGAGACGGGAGGCAGCGGGGGCACGCCTGGCGATGCAGGTATGGAAGCCGCAGTGGATGTCTACGTCTACGAACCTTGCCAGAAAGGCTGCGAGCGCGTTCTGGGTATGTGCGGTGGGACCGCGATGGACATCGAGGAGTGCGCTACCGGGTGCACCAGTGACTCCCTAGGCGCCTGCGGTGCGGAGCTCAAGGCGCTGATCGCGTGCGTGGAGACCAGCACGATCGTGTGCGATGGAACCAACTGGACGCCGGTCGACTGCGGCACGGAGTTCCAGACCTTCCAGACTTGCTCCGACGCCCAGGGGTAGGCCCCGCCCTAGACGTCGAGCTTGAGGTGTTCGGCTTCCCGCAACGCCCACGCCACGCGCCACCGGCCAGCTTCGAACACTTCCACGCGACTTTCCACGACGCGAAGTCTCTGGGCGTGGCGCAGGGGAGCGCACAGGAATTCGTCCTGGAGGGCGCGTAGGAGCGCGGGACCTCTGGAGGCGACGCGCGCGGTCAGCTGACCTTCGACCATCAGCTCGTCACCTTCGGCGCGCGCACCACCAATCGCGATACTTCCTGCCCCGAAGGTTATCTGGCACCCCGTTTCGCCAGCTGGGGCTTCGGGGCGCGCGCGCAGCGCCGCGGCAACCTGCCCGTCGCTGACGTCGCGAGGGCTGGAGATCCCGACGATCAAGCGGAACGCCGTGTAGACCTCCGCGTAGTCTTGGTTGCGGGCCGCCGCCTTCAGTAAACCAAAAATTGCCGCGCGGATTTTTGTTTGGCTCTGTAGCAGACCGCTGGTGGGGCCAATCAGTTCGGCCAATAGCTCCACCGCCGCGAGCGCCTCCTCCAGCCGCTTGAGTTCTGCCGCGAGGCTAGGGGCGGCTCCCTCGAGCAGCTGACGATCGATGCGCGGCTGAATGCTCTCATCATTCAGGGCTTCGAAAGCTCCTTGGTCGCCGTCCGGCAGGTACTGTTCGGGCAGGCGTGCACAGTCCTCCTCGAACCAGCACCCTCGGCACGACGCAGGGATGCGGTGCTTCGCGTGACGAATAGGCTTGAAGCTCTGCGCGGGGCCGCCGAACGCATGGGGGCGCCTGCGCATCGCGTTCGCGATGCCCCGCAGCGCATCGCGACTCAGCTCGGGATGCAGGCAGGGCGGGAGGTCTTGCAGGTGGAGCGCAATTCCCTTCTGCCGCGCGAGCGCGATGGCTTCGCGAAGGGGCGCCGAAGCGCCACGGATGTCGAAGGCGACTCGTTCGATCACCGCCGGGTCGGAGGCGAGGCCCCCGAACTGCACGAGGTGGGCTTGGATCGCGTCGACGCCCAGCTCACTGAACCGCTCCACCGCGATCGGCAACTCAGGCGCTGAGGTGCGGCTCACGATGAAGTTCACGTTCAGCACCAGGCCGTAGCTCCGCTTGGCCTGGAGCCGCTGCAGGTTGCGCAGCCCCTCCATCGCTTCATCGAAGCTACCCGGGACGAGGCTCAGGGCATCATGCGTCTCTGCCGTTGCCCCGAGGAAAGACAACGAGAGATGCTTGAGCCCGGACTCCAAGAGCTCCGCGCAGAACTCCAAGTTCGCCAGGCGTCGGCCGTTGCTGACCATTCCCACGAGAGCGAAATCCAGGTCCTGAACGCGCTTCAACAGCGCTGGGAGCTGCGGCCATAGCGTTGGTTCGCCCCCTTGAATGCTCACATCGGTGACGCCGCGTGCGCGTGCGTCCCTCAGATCAGCGACTGCTGCCTCCAGGTCATAGCGCTGGTGAAAGCGGGGATATGACTGCCCGAAGGCCGTCTCCCCCTGAATGACGTTGAGACCGGCCTTGGCACGCGCCGTTCGCGTCGCCGCGTCGATCAGTCGATGGCCGCAGAAGATGCAGTAGCTGTTGCAACGTTGGTCGAGAAACAGCGTGTAGTTGATGCCAGCGTCACTCACGGAGCCAGATCGATCGATGACACCGTTCGACTCCGACGTCGACCGTTTCAGCGCGGCGCCTGGACTTCCGGCGCCCCATCTCGACACCCCAAGACCCGTGTGGCACCTTCTTTCCGCATGACTGACGCCGAGGAGCGGGTGCGCCAGGTCGTGGCGATCGTTTGCGGCGTGTCTGTGGGCGAGGTGACCCGTTGCGTGCGTCTTCCCCAACCTGGTGCCGTCGAAGTCACCGTCCGCACCTCCAGCGGTGACGAGGCGTGTCGGCTGCAGCCCGCGACTGCCGGCGCACCGCGAGCGCTGGTCGAGGTGGGCGGGCTCGCGGTCTCGGTGCGTGGCGACAGCTCGGACTGGCAGCTCGCGCTGCTACGTCGTTTGGCGCCCTCACGGTTCACACCAGCGCACGCAGCCAAGGTGCTCGAGGTGATCCAAGCGAGCTGGCGTCTACTGCCCGAACACCGAGCGACCGAGGAGCTTCGCCCGGCGGAGCGTGCGAGCGTGCAAGCCCTCGGCGCCGAGCGTGCGTTGTACGCGTCCAGCATCCAGGCGTTCGAGCACTTCTACGCCACTTCAGTGGAGTACTACGTCGACTCGTCGCGCCACGGCGTCTCGCTCGGAGTGCCAGAGCACCACCGCTACGGTTTCATGGGGCGCATGCCGGCTGCCCCCGCCGTACGTCAGCACCTGCAGGCGCTGGGGTTTGGCTCGACGATGGCGGACCGCCTCAACGTGGTCCCCAGCTTGGGTACGTTTCGCGAGCGCCTCGCTGATAGTGGGTTCGACTCGGCCTTTCGCTTCGTGCCCTATGTGCGGAGGCGCGCTGCGGCGGCAACGGACGCAGACTGGATGACCGCGCTGGCTGGCGGAACCCTGCTGGTGCAGTTTACAGGGCCGGATGAGCTCGAAACCGTTCGAGCGGTTCCTCGAGGAGATGGGCTTGGGGGGGGGAGGGAACACCGTCACATCCACACGTTGCTCTACGCCCCTTTCCACGACCTCTCCACTCACGGCTTTGCGTTTCACCTGATGAGCGAAGCGCAGGTGCGTCAGCTGGGGGATGCGGCGCTCTCCAAGCACGCCGAGTGTCCAGAGCTCAGTGTGGAGCTGGCCCGGTTCTATGAGAACACGCTGACCCAGGCCTGCATGGCCTTGTGGCACCGTATCCAGCACCCAACCGAGTTCTCCACGGCCTTCGCTGCGGAGCTACCAGGTTTGTGCCAGCAGCTGCGCGAGCTCCAGCGACTGGACGACCCCCACGCCCATTTCGTTCGCTACTCTGGCGTGGGTGCGGGGCGCGGCGAAGGCTAGCCGCGTGCGCAAGCCCGAGTGTGAGCCGTGCCCGCGGGCGGTCTTCTATGGCGGCTTCTGCGAACTCGAGTCCGTGCCGGAGCCACCCTGGTTGGTGACGGAAGATTTGGTGAAGAAGCCAGTCACGAAGCCGACGCAGGCCGGGTCCGCTGCGGAGTAGTCAGCTGATGCGTGGCGAGTGAGGAATGCGCTCGATGGTTCGGCGCGTTTGTTGCGGGATGCGCGTCTCTTGGTGCCTCCCCCTGCTGTTGCTCCCAGGCTGTGCGCGAGACGTAGACGCCCCCCTCATCCAGGGACCCGGTGGGCAAGCTGCTGATCAGGCATCCGCGAGGTCCGTCGTGGCTGAGCCCCACTGGTACCAAGCGAAGTTTACGGAACCTTGCGGTCGGGCGCTCCTCACCCTCGAGCGCGAGGGTACAGCACCGCTTGAAGTTCAGGTGGTTGGGACAAGGAACCCGATCAGCGAGCTGCGCTACCCAGTGCTCTTGGGGACCAAGCTCCGAGTCTCTGGCTATCTGACTGGCGAGCAGCACGATGACGATCACTGTGGCAGCTACCCGGTGTTTCACGTCGTCGGCTACGAGCCCGCCGGCCAGGTGACCCGCCTCCTAAGCGTGCACAGCATCGATCCGCAATTCCAGCAGTACGCCCACGGGCTGCCGCGCGACAAGTTCGTTCCTCAGGACTTCGTTAATTTCCGTGGGGAGATTCGACTCGTTGACGGCGACAGCTGCAAGACGCGCAACTTTGGCTGTGAGCCGCCGCTCTTGGCGGTCAACGATGCCGACGGGTCCGAGTATTGTTGCTCGTTGGTGCAGACACCTCGAGAAATCGCGCGAACCCGTTTGAAAGGCAGACAGTTCCTGATCGCGAACGCGTCGGAACACTATGACTTCCGCATCGCGCTCGACTCCGACTGCGACGACTCCGCGTTCCTCCCCGGTGAGTGCGCTCGCAAAGGCAGGATCAGCGTGCTGAAGAAGGGTACCTCGGAGGTTCTGGAGACGCTCGAGCAGGGCGAGATCTGGATGCAGTTCGAAGACTCGGGCGAGCTGATCGTGAACTCAGCTGAGATGTACGAGTACCAGGGCACGATCAATGTCGGTGACTTCAACTTCGACGGCCACGAGGACTTTGCGGTGCAAGCAGACCAGAGCGGGGCCTACGGTGGGCCTACCTTCGAGGTGTACCTGTATCGCGCGTCTGCGAAGCGCTTCACGCACTCTAGGGTCCTGAGCAAGCTCACCCAGGAGAACCTCGGCTTTTTCGCCGTCGACCCTGGGAGCAAGCGCATCACCGCGTTCTCGAAGAGCGGCTGTTGCACTCACTGGAGCCACACCTATGAGATGCGTGGCGAACGACCGATGTTGGTTGGCCGTTGGTATCAGGAGCTCACGGATAGCGTAGGCTGGATCGACACCGAGCAGCGCCTGGTGAATGGCCGCTGGGTGACGTCAATCAAGACGCGCCCCGAGGAACCCATTGACTTCGAGGAGTGATCGAGCCCAGCGTCCTACGCCGGTCGCGGTTCGATGACGCCTAAATCCGTAAGGAAACTGCCCACGCCTCGAAAAGCCTCGCTGCGCCCAAGCTGAAGCAGGTGACCTCCTGGCCACGTCTCCAGCGGTGCGTCGAAGTGCCCTGCCATTCGCCGCGCGTGGCGCAACGGGGTGATGCGGTCCGCCTCGGCGCCGATGATCAGCACCCGCTCCTTCGGCGTCTTGAGCGGCCGATGCAGCGGGCTCACTGCGCGGTGCACGCGATCCAGGGCCTCGTACTCGAGCAACTGTTCGCTGGGGTTGTTCCCCAGGCGCCCCTGGTCGCGAGCAAAGTCGGCGAGGGACGCCAGCGGGATCATTGGCACGGCGAAGGCGAGGTCCTCCTCCAGGGTGGCGAGCAATGCCGTCGAGTAGCCGCCGAGACTCATGCCCATCACACCGACCTTCGGGTGCCCCTTCTGCCGCAGCCACCCGATGAAATCCCGCAGGTCGCCCATGGCCTGGCGAAAGCCCTCGTTGCTGAAGCGCGGGTCGGAGCCTGGGAACGGTGGCGGCCCCTTGCGCTCGGGCTCGCCGCGCACAGCGTGGAACGGCAGCACGAAGAGCGCGACGTCGAGCCCCTTCTTGAACAGCCACTTCACCGGCCAGACGCGCTCCTCGGCGGCGAACTGGCCGCCCAAGTAGCCATGGACCAGCACGATCACCGGACGTGGCTCCCCGCGCTGGTGCCTAAACAGCCGCACGGCGGCCTGACCGTTGGTACGGAAGCGCGCGTAGCGCTCATCCAAATCCGGGAGGAAACAGACGTAGTCGCTGCGCCAGCCCAGGTCCTCGACGACTCCGGGAGCGCTGCCGCTCTCCCCCACTCGCCGCACTTGCCGGCGCACCGGGTCGATGAGCCGCGGCGAGCGGAAGAAGCGCTCCCCGCCGCCCGCATACGCGTCGGCGATGCTCGAGAGCGCCTGCATCCGCTGGTCGTGGCTCAGGCTGTCGGCGCGTGAGCCGCGCCGCTTGGCGCTGGCAGTGGCGGCCAGGGTCGCGGCGCGATCCACCGCGGCCGCGGCGCTGCCTACCAGGCTGTGAAGCAGGCTCCGTTCCGGTCGCTTGGCGAATCGCTGTCGGCTCATCCCTGATTCCATGCCTTATTGAAGCGTGGTCGTTGCCTTCAACGCAACGCGCTCGGCGCCAGAGTTGGGAAGAACCTTCACAGCCGCTCGCTCACCAGCTGCTTGAGCTCGGGCTTGACCACCTTACCCACCGGATTTCGCGGGAACTCGTCGAAGCGCAGGATGCGCTTCGGCACCTTGTAGGCGGCGATATGTTGCTTCGCCCAGTTGCGCAGGGTGGCCTCGTCGATTTCCGCTTCGCGCCCGGGGCGAGCCAGGATGCTCGCGACGGCGATCTCACCCCAGGTCTCGTCGGGGATGCCCACGACCGCGACATCCGCGACCGCCGGGTGCTCACGGAACACCTCTTCGATTTCCAGCGCCGAGAGCTTGTAGCCGCCGCTCTTCAGAATGTCGACGCTGGTGCGCCCGAGGATGCGACAGTAGCCGTCTTCGTCCCAGGTGGCGGTGTCACCGCTCTTGAACCAGCCGTCCACGAAGGCCTCCTGCGTCGCCTCGGGGTTGCCGTCGTAGCCTGCGAATACGCTGGGCCCCTTGATCCAGATCTCACCAGATTGCCCTGGGGAAATGTCTGCGCCCGCCTCGTCGACGATACGGATCTGCATGCCGGGCAACGGCTTGCCGCAGGAGCCGGGTTTGCGCGGCCCAGCTACCGGGTTGGTCATGCCCACGCCAATCTCCGTCATCCCGAAGCGCTCCAGCGGGTAGTTGCCGCTGAGCTGTTGCCAGCGTGAACCCACCGTGGCGGGCAACGCCGCCGAGCCGCTGGTCACCAGGCGCAGCCCCTTGGCGTGCTGCTTCCAGCGCAGCTGCTGCTCTGGCGAGGCGGCGTCCAGCGCGTCGAGCAACTTCTTGTGCATCGTGGGGACGCCCATCAAGACACTGGCTTCCTTCATCGCTTCCCACAGGCGAGCCGCATCGAAGCGCTGGAGCATCTGGGTGCGGCTGCCCGCGAGCAAGGACACGAAGAGCGCGATGCCGAGGCCGTGCAGGTGGTGCAGCGGCAGGCAGTGCAAGAGCGAATCCGTAGGCTCCCAGTCCCACGCCTCGGCCACCAGCCGCGCCAGCTCGCCCAGGTTGTGATGGGTGATGAGCGCGCCCTTGGGCTTGCCGGTGGTGCCGCTGGTGTAGAGGATGACCGCTGGCAGGCTGTCCTCCGGAAGCGGATCCGTGGGGAACAAATCG
>JAUILJ010000314.1 GCA_030433055.1 Polyangia bacterium | reverse complement strand
ACCACCGGTCAGCTGAGGCGGCTCCCGGGCACTCCGCTGGCATCCTTCACTGGCACCAATCCGCCAACCGTCTTCCGGCGCTCCCGAGACTCGAGCTTGTTCTGGGTGAGCGCGAGCGGCGTTCCGGAGCTGGAGTGGCAAGGCTCCGTCTTGCATCAGCTGCCGAAGGGGCCCACAGGGGTGTATGCGAAGGTCGAGGTGAGCCAAGATGGAGAGCGCTATGCTCGTCTCGGCGAGCAGCCGATCCACGTGTACTCCACTCGGGACTCCACGGTTCAGGGCACGCTGCTCGAGGCAGGCCTCCAGCTGCAGGGCTTCGACCCCACCGGGCGCTGGGCCGTCACTTCCGCGGAGAATCATGAGTTGTCGATATGGAAGATCAAACCGAGTCACGCAGATCTGAGGATCCCCGGTTGTTTGGGGGAGAGCGATGAGGAGTGAGACCGCGCTGTGGCGTGCCTGCGTCGTCTGGGGCTTGAGCCTCGCGGCGTGTGGCCCCGCAGCAGAGCAAGCGCCGCCCCCCCTGCCGCCTGCGATCTCCGCCACAGCGGGCCCGGAACCTGCGGGGCCGCCACCGAGCGTGGCGCTCGAGGTGGCGCTGCTGGAAGGCGAACCGAATCGGCTCGCGGTGCAGCTCAGCGTGCCCCGGGAAATATTACCGCGAGGAACCAAGCTTCTAGAGCTGCCCTTCATGGAGGAGCCGTTCGGCAAGGCGCGGGGTTACGCGAGCTTCGTCAAGCTGGCTAACGGCGCGGATTACCAGGGTCAGTTTCAGCTGAGCCCGGACGAAACGGGGTCGGAGCCGGCGCTGAATATCGCGTACACGGTGGACCTCACCCACGAGCTCGCCGAACCCAAAAAGGGAGTTGACGAGGTGCCGTTCCACACCTCGGTGGGCTGGTTCTTGTCAGGCCGCGCCTTCATCCCCACGCTCAAGGCGGACGGCGCGCTCCTGGACGTGCGGATGCGCGTCAGGTTTCCGCACGACGACGTCGTGGATGCGTTCAGCGCCGTGCCTGGCGAAGGGAGAGAGGCCAAGAACACGGAGCTGCGCGACGCCTTCTACGTGATGGGCCCGGTGCGCCAGAAAGAGCTCGGGGCCGCCGGGACCACCTTTCGCCTGACCAGCGGAGACGTCAGCAGCTTCTTCGGGCTCGAGGCGCTGGTACAGGATACGGCAGGTTTCGCCGCGGACCAGCTGGGCGATCTCAGCGCGCGCCCGCGGCTCGTGGCCTACCATCAGCACGCGACGCGCGGCGGCGGTGTGGTTGGCTACGACACGAGCATCGTGGGTCCAGAAATCCCCAGGGAAGCGCTGTCGCCGCTCGGGCGCGTCACGGTGCACGAGCTGCTCCATCAGTGGTCGCGCTCCGACGTGACCTGGCTCTCAGAGGGCTTCACGCGCTACTTCGAGCTGAAGGCGCTCGCGGCGCTCGCGGCGCGAGACGGAGCCGTCAGTGAGACGGACGCGCTCGGTTGGCTCAGCGACGAGTTCGATGTGCACGCGATGGAGTCTCAGGGTAAGGCGCTGCGGGAGCTGGATGGCAACGCCGCCTACGCGGGGGGGGCGATGCTGGCCTACTGCCTCGACGTCGACTTGACGCGAGGTGGCGCGTCGCTGGAGGCGGTGTACGCTGCTGCGCGAGGCAAATCGCCGGGCGCGGGCGCTACCCAGGCAGAATTCCGTGCGGCTTTGAAGAGCTACCCGAAGCTCACCGCGCGCCTGGATGAGCTGCTCGACCAGGCGGGCACGTTCCCGCTGGCTGATTGCTTCAAACGCGACCAGGTCCAGCCGCGTGTCACGGAGTACCGCGGCCTCGAGCTGCGCGACTTGGCCCTGGAGGTGCTGCACATCTCCGGCTTCAACGTGAACGACAATCTGGTCGAGCGTGCCGTCGAGGGCTCCAAGTTCGAGCCGGGAGATAGCCTGATTGCGCTGGCTGGCGAAAACATCGCCGCGATGCGCCAGCTGCCGTGGGTGCTGCGCAACACCAAGCCAGGGCAACGGGTGACGGTGAAGGTCCGGCGTGAAGAAGCCGAGGTCAGCTTCGCGCTCGTGTTCCCCAAGCTCGACGCAAGTCGACGACCTCAGCGCACGCGCGTGCGCCCAGGGCCTTCCTCACGGAAGCGCGATCACTCTCCCATCGTGCGCTGGGTGCAAGCTGGGCTCCGCGAGTGAGCTAGCGCCCTGAAAGAGCTTCGCTGACTGAGCTAGTCCACGAAGTGCGCGTAGCGGCCCTCGGCGAGCTTGCGCTTCACGCCTTCGACTTGGTCGTCGGGCATGTTCTTGTGAGCCGGCGCGCCGGCGCCCTGGGGTGTGGCGACGAGCGTGCCGTCGCGAAATGCTTCGAGGGCGCCTCGCATCAGCTCGGCGGACAGCGCCACCGTCGCGTGGCACAGCTTCTCGTAGCTGTCTCCACGGTGCACGGCGATCTCTCGTCGCCCGACGATGGGCCCGGTGTCGATGCCGGCCTCGATGAAGTGGCATGTGCAGCCGACGTGCTCGTCGCGTTCGATGGCCCACGCTACCGAGGCCGACCCCCGCACCTCCGGGAGCAATCCGGGGTGGGAGTTGAGCGCGCCGTGGCGGGCCGGCGCGAAGACGTGCGGCTTCAAGATCCGCGTACCTCCGAGCACGATCAAGTCCGGCGCTAGCCCTCGGAGCAGCTCGGCGCAGCGCTCGTGGTTGTGATTCGGCACGACCTCACACCGCAGCCCCGCGGCCAGCGCTTCGAACGGGGGCGCGATGGGGAAGCCTGCCATGCGCACCAAGAACTTCTCGCGCTCCACCTCGGCGATGCTGGAACGTTCGACGATGCATAAATCCGGCTGGAAACCCCCTGCGAGCAGCTCTTGCAGCATGGCGCGCCCATACGGGTGCTCATCCAACACCAGGAACGCCCAGGAAAAGCCCGCTCTGGAAGCGCTCACTGGGGCCTCTCCATTCGGGGGTGAGGGTGAACTTTCAACGTCGCGGGGGAGGCGATGCGCAGCAGCTCGAAGTCGGCGCTCGGCTCGAAGAAGGCGTAGGGCAATCCGGCGGGGATCATCACGCTGTCGCCCTCGCTCAGCGCGGGCCGACCGTGCCCGGCGCACGCCAGGCGCGCGCTCCCCGCCGAGACGAAGAACAGACACAGCTCGCCGTCGTGGCTCTGTACTTGATCCGTAGGGATATGTCTCAGCGCCCGCACGTCGACCAGGCCCGCGCTCGCACGTGCCAGGTCAGTGTCTCGAGCCTCACCCCAATCCGTTGCCTGCCAGGTGCCCTGGCTCGCCACGTGATGAACGAAGCGTTGCCCCGCGAACTCTCGATCGCAAGCGGCCGTCGGCAGCGACAGCTCGTGGTCGCGAAAGGTCGGGTGCGCCGCCGGGCATGCGATTTCCACCACCTCGAGCCCCGCGGAGCAAGAGAGCACGCGGTGACGGATGTGCGGTGGCTGAAGCACGCAGTCGCCCTGACGCATCACGATGGGGTCGCCGTGGGACTCGTAGACCACCTCGACCCAGCCGCGCTGCACGTAGATGGCCTGAAAGCGGATCTGGTGATGATGCACGTAGTCCGGCACCGGCCCGGCATCGCGGATCTGAATATGGGACGCGATGTAGCGACCGCCTTGCCGATCGGGCGCCAGGTCGCGATAGCGCATGCCAGCGCGGCCCTCCACCCAGCGGGCTTCGGAGAGGCGGCTCAACACGAACGAAGGGGAGAGCGGAGGCACCTCGAGCCGCGTTTCCGCGGTGATCTGAATGTGGGTACCGTTCGGGGCCTTCAGCTCGCGTGCGCGTTCGGGGGCGCTGCTGGTCAAGCGCAGTGTCCCCGGGGCGCCGGTCGCGGAGCAATCCAGGCGGATCCGCACTCCGTAGCCTGAGAGCTGTGCGACGGTAGGTTCGTCGGCGGGCGCGATCATCTCGAGCTGAAAGCCCAGCTCCTCGAAGAACTCCAGGCTCGGCGCGAGCTGCTCGCACGGGAGCACGACGGCGGCGGACTCAAGCGTTGGCGCGGGAGGCACGATGGTTGCAGCGTCTACTCACCGTCGGCGTGCGTCAACTCCCGTTGGCGACCAGCGACTCCGGGATCTCCACGGTGCGTGAGCGCAAGAACTCACCCAGCGCCTTGGCCTGCCGGTCGAAGCGCAGGGTGGCCACGGCGCCGCCAGAGAGCAGGCCGCGAATCACGAAGTTGAGCGCACGGATTCTTGGTAGCTCGTAGCGCTCGATGGGGAGCGCTGCGGTTTCCGGCAAGAGCTGCCGCAGGCGTTCGACGCTGAGCTCGGTGTGGAGCCAGGCGTAGGCTTCATCCGTGCGCGTCCAGAGGCCGACGTTGGCGTCGCTGCCCTTGTCTCCAGAGCGCGCATCGACGATCAAGCCGAGGGGCTCGCGCACGGTGTTGCCGACTGGAGGCATGGCTACGTTCGGCGTGTTTCCTCCGGAAAGCGGTCTCACCCCCTGATCTAGATCCGCAGCGGAGAGCATCTGCGGCGGTAGCGAAATCTCCTCGACGCGATCGTCGGGGTGGGTGAGGCGCACTTCCAGGTCGCTTTGCCTGACCAGCGTCGGCCAGTAGCCGGTCGCCTCACTCGCGGCGCCGGGCAAATCCATGGCGAACAAGCCGGGAAAGCTGGAGAGCGCCAGTTCGATCAAGGCACCGCCAAAGGGCCTCGAGACCGCGGCTTCGTCGTCGCTCGTGGCGATCACGCGCAAGAACTGGGTGGCCTGGTTCTGGTCGCTGGCGTTGGACAGGGCGTCGGCGGAGAGCGGCGCCCCGAGGCGCTGGAACACCAGCTCCACCGGCCTGCCCTTGAACGCGGCGCGGGTCGCCTGCTCGAACAGCGCCTGCTTGGCGTCCACGTCGAGGCCCACCAGCGCGAACGTCATCTCGTTTCGGTACTGGCCCTTGCAGGTGATCGCGACCTTGGTCGTCTCCGGCGGGGCTTCGCCCAGCACGCCGCGCAGGGCGACCCGATCGGTGTCGAGCTGCCCGAGCTCGATGCTGTCGAGGCGCGTGGTGACGTCGGGGTTCAGGTAGCGCGGACCGCCCACCTCGTACACCAGCTGCGCCGTGACGGTGCCTACGCTGACCGAGCCAGCGGTGCCCGGGTGCTTGGTGATGACGCTGCTGCCGTCGGCGGCGACCTCCGCGATGGGGAAGCCGGGCCGAGACAGATCAGTTACCTCGCGGAAAGATGAATAGTTGCCGCCGGTGGCCTGAGCGCCGCACTCGATCACGTGGCCTGCTGCGACGGCACCCGCGAGGGCGTTGTAGTCGTCACGCTGCCAGCCGTGCCACCAGGCGGCGGCGCCCACCACCAGGGACGCGTCGGTGACTCGAGGGCAGACCACGATGTCGGCGCCCGCTGCGAGGGCTTGGGTGATCCCCCAGGCGCCCAGGTACGCGTTGGCGGTGTGGACGAAGCCCTCGCTCGTTGGCAGTGGCGCGCCCGACTCGTAGTGGGGGAAGCCTCCGTTGCTCTCGCGCAGCGTGGCCAGGCGCTCCCGCAGGTCGTCGCCGGTGAGCGTCGCGACCTTCGGCGCGAGCTGCATGGCGCCACCGAGCTGACGTAGCGCGTCACTCAGACCGTGGGGATTCAAGCCGCCTGCGTTGACCACGAGCTTGATGCCACGCTCCAGCACCACGCCGAACACGGGCTTGAGCTGCATCAAGAAGGTCGGCACGTAGCCCTTCTCCGGGTCTCGGGCGCGGTGCTTGCCCAAGATCGACATCGTGACCTCCGCCAGGTAGTCGCCGGTGACGACGTCCACCGGGCCGCCGCTGACGACCTCCTTCAAGGCGCTCAGGCGATCTCCGAAGAAGCCGGAGCAGTTGGCGATGCGGACAGGGCGCGGTTCGGGCATGCCGGAGACTAGCTTGAGGCGAGGAGCGCGAGCAGGCAAAACGGTGCTCCAGGCGTTCTGCGGCGCTAACCTCGGCAATCATGTGGGACGAGGGGCTGGACGACATCGCTTGGAGCGAGCTGGAAGATGCCTATGGCCCGGCGGTGGGTGTGCCGGATCAGCTGCGCCTTCTGGGGAGTGGCGGTGAGGACTGGGTTGACGGTCTAGCCGCGCTCGATGCGGGGATCTTCCATCAAGGGAGCTGCTTCGACGCCACGCCCGTTGCCGTACGGTACTTGCTCCGGACGCTCGAAGGCGCGCCCCAGGCGCCGCTCGCGATGGTGCGTTCCAGCATCGAACGAGGTTAGCGATAGGCTGCGCCGAAGCGGCTCACTTCACCGTCAGCCGCAGGCCGAAGGCGACGAGCGACACGCTGGCTGCGAAACCGACCACACCGAGCCAGCCCCACTGAGCGAGCAGCAGGGAACCCAGGGCGGCGCCGATCGCCATGGCGACGAACATCGTCACCACGAACACGGCGTTCAGGCGGCTGCGGGCGGCGGGCTCCAGTGAATAGACGATGCTCTGGTGGGAGATGAGCGTGGCCTGGACACCGAGGTCGAAGCCGACGGTGGTGATGGCGAGCAACCAGAGCTGGGAGTGGGGGGTGAGGAGCGTCGCAGCGCCCATGGCGGCGAAGGAGAGCACCGTGATGCCCGTGCCGATGCGGGTGACGAAGCTCGGGCCGCGGCGATCCGCGAAGCGACCGGCGATGGGCGCGATGACCGCGCCCGCCGCGCCCGCGAGACCAAAGGAGCCCGCGGCGGCGCTTCCGAGGTGAAACGGAGCCGCGTGGAGCATCACCGCCAGCGTCGACCAGAAGGCGCTGAACCCAGCGGCGAGCAGGCCTTGAGCCAGGGAGGCGCGGCGCAGCGCCGGGTGCTTGCGCCACAGCTCCACGAGGGACTTGAGCAACGTGCCGTAAGGCAGCGTCGTGGTCGGCTGGAACTTCGGCAGACCTTGCCAGAGGGCGACACCGATCACTGCGATCGACGCGGATGCAGCGAGGAACACGGCGCGCCAGCCGAAGCGCTCTGCGAGCAAGCCGCTCAGCACGCGGCTCGTCAGGATCCCGAGCAGTAGCCCCGTCATCACGATCCCGACGATGCGTCCGCGGTCGTGCGCCGGCGCCAGCGTCGCTGCCGCGGGGACGATGTCCTGAGTCATGCTCGCGGTGATGCCGATGGCGAGGCTCGCGGCGATCAGCGACTGCACGTTGGGAGAGAAGGCAGCGCCGAGCAGCGCGAGGGTCAGCGCGCCCGCCTTGAGCAAGATGATGCTGCGCCGGTCGAAGCGATCCCCGAGCGGCGCCAAGAACAGGATGCCTAGTGCATAGCCAAGCACGGTCGCCGTCGGCACCAGGCCGATGGCGCGCTCCGACGCGCCGAGCTCCGCCGCGAGCACGCCCAGGATGGGCTGCGCGTAGTAGAGCGTGGCGGCGGTCAGACCCACACCGAGCGCGAGCAGCAACGTCAAGCGCGCCGCCACCGCTTCGTTCGGCGCCTGCGGCGCCTCTTCTTGCATGACGGCTGCGAGCTGATCGGGTCGGCTGAGGATCTTGGCTTGCGGCATCGGGCAGGAGTGTGGAGCGCGCCGGGCTCACGCAGTAGTGGTGCTGCCGGAACATCCGTCATACGTTGGGCGTATGACCAAGGCGAAGCGTAGAACGTCTCCCACTCAGGTCGATCGACTGGAGCTGCTCCAGACCTTCGTGCGCATCGTGCAGGCGGGCAGCCTGAGCGCCGCTGCAGCGCAGATGGGCACGACCCAGCCTACGATTTCCCGGCGCCTGCAGCAGCTCGAGCGCGTGCTCGACTCGCGGCTGATCTCCCGCTCCACCCACAGCATGCGCTTGACCGAAGACGGTGAGCGCTGCTTCGAGCGGGCCAAGGAGCTGCTCGAAGGTTGGGACGCCTTCGAGTGGGATCTGCGCCAGGCGGGTGCGCCGGTGAGTGGCTCCCTGCGTGTCGTGGTGCCTCACGTGTTCGGACAGAAGCAGCTGATCGGCCCCCTGGCTCAGTTCATGCGGCGCCACCCGGACGTCAGCATCGACTGGCTGCTCAAGCAACCCGGTGGCGATTTCGTTTCCCAGGGGATCGACTGCGCGATCGTCGTCGGGGAAGTCACCGATCCTTCGATGGTGGTGATCCGCCTCGCGGAGGTGCCGCGCAAGGTCGTCGCGTCTCCGAAGTTGCTGTCCGAGCGGCGCCTGCCCAAGGCGCCCGCAGAGCTGAGCCACCTGCCGTGGCTCGGCGCGAACGGTTTCTATCATCGCCAGATCACGCTGCGCCAGTGCAGCGGCAACGCAGAGGTCGAGGTGGCCATCCAGCCGCGCCTC
>JAUILJ010000313.1 GCA_030433055.1 Polyangia bacterium | reverse complement strand
GCGCTGATGCCACCGAACATCGACGTCGACTGGCAAGCAGTCACGCTGAACGCCGGCCCCAGCAACTGGTGGGCTAGCGGAGGCGAAGTCATGGTGTGGAGCGGCGGCTACTCCCCACTGAAACACGCCGCGAGCCAAGGCTTGCACGAAGGCGGGCACAGCTTCCACGGCCTGGCTGACGAGTATGCCTTGTTCAACCCCAACGCGGACTGCACCAAGGCTGTCGAGGCCAACGTCACGACCGACCCGAGCGGCGCCAAGTGGTCCGAGTGGCTGGGCTTCGATCACACGCCAGGCACCGGAGTCCACGGCGCCTACGAGGGCGGGCGCTACTGCACGCAAGGCATCTATCGCCCCACCAGCAACTCACAGATGAACCAGCTGCCCGACTACTTCAATCTGCCGTCGCAGCAGAAGGTGATCCACGACCTCTACGCCATCGTACGGCCCATTGACGCGCACACGCCCAACGACTCGCCGTTGGTGGATCCCAGTGCGATCCAGGTGCGCTTGGTGGACCAGGACGTGCTGAAGGTCGAGTGGATCGTCGACGGGACGAGCCTCACCCTGGACGGTGGCGAGTGCTTCGACCCTGCAGCCCTGAGCTCGGGCGAGCACCAGATCACCGCTCGCGCGTACGACGACACTGCCTGGGTGCGGGACGAACGCAGCGATCTCGAGCAGTCCGTGACCTGGACCGTGAGCATCCCATGAGCACTCTGCAGAGGAAGCTTTTCGCAGGCGGGCTGCTGGGCGCGCTGTGTTGCGCGTTCGTCGGGAATCTCCTCGCGGAACCCAGTGATGGGGGCGGTGCCCCAGCCGCGGCTCCTGTCAGCATCAGCGCCGCAGAGCGGGTCGTCCCGCACCCGATGACGCCGGCGCGCCAGCGCATCGCCGCGCAGCGGCGCTTGTTCGTGCGGCTGGACCAAGCGCTCGCGTCGCGAGATTTCATCGAGGTGCGGCGGCTGCTCGCGCTGCACGACACGCAGTTCAGCGAGAGCGAGGCCTGGAGCGACTGGCGCCAAGGCTATGAGCGCATCGCAGACTGCCAGGAGCACCCGGGCGCCGCGTCGCGTGCCGCGGGGCAACGCTTCGTAGACGAGGAGCGGGGTTCTAGGCTGCGGCGGCGCGTGCGCCGAGCGTGTTTGAAGTAGCTCAGCCAGTCACAGCTTCGCCTCGCTTGCTACCAGTTCTCGCCGAAGGGCCGCAGATCCAGCTCGAACGTCCAGGCGCTCTTGGGCTGCTGAGTGAGCCCATAGGCTGCGTCCGCGATGGCGGCTGGATCGAGCGTGGCGGGCGCGCTCGCGTCGTCGGGCTCGGCGATCGCGCCATCGATGATCATCAGTGAGACGTGGATCCCTTTGGGCCCCAGGTGACGCGCCATCGCCTGGGCGAGGCTGCGCTGCGCTGCCTTGGCCGGGGCGAACGCCGTGGTGAACGGTTTGCCTCGCAGTGACGCGGTCGCCCCGACCACCACGATGTTGCCGGTGCCGCGCTCGACCATCGAGGGGATCACCTGCTTGGAGGTCAGGAAGGCGCCGAGGGCGTTGACTCGCCACGACTGCTCGAACGCCTTCGCGTCGAGGTCCTCGATGTTGCCCCAGGTGCCTGAGCCAGCGTTGAAGATCAACACGTCGACTGGGCCGAGCTCCTGGAGCACTGCGGCGAACGCCTCCCCCACCGCCGCTTCGCTCGCCACGTCGCACGCGTAGGCGCTGGCGCCTTCGCCGAGCTCGCTCACCAGCTCGCTCGAGTAGTCGGTCTTGCGAGACAGCAGCGCCACGGCATAGCCCGCGGCGTGAAACCTGCGCGCGAAGGCTGCGCCATTCTTGGGACCGATGCCGACGACGGCGCACACGGGTTTGCTCATCCCGTGTGGGTAGAGCCGAGCACACCCTGAGCGCAAGTCACCAGCTGTTCAGTTGCGGGCTCGCTGGCCAGTCGTTCGTCACCAGCTGCGACTCAAGAGCCGGACTTCCACTCCTGAGCCTTACCTTGGCTCGCTCCTGCTCCCTCAGGAAGGCTGCGTCGAGTTCTTTCGACACCGATCGCGCCCCCGGGCGCGGGCACCTCATCGGGAGCGGCCGCAGTCCTTCAGGGCTAGTCAGTGACGCAAGCTCGCGCCATGTCACGCTGTATCGGAAGCCCCCGCGTCACGCGCGAGCCGTTCGACCGATAGCCCCGTATGTCCCGCACCGCCGCAGCTCTGATCGCGCTACTCAGCTTGCTCACGCTTGGCTGCAAGCGTGAAGAGCCCCGCGCCACCACGGAGCCCCGAACGACGACGCCCCCCGTGTCGATCCAGTCGCTGCTGCAAGGCCACACCAAGAAGCAGCGCCAAGGCGGCCTCGACGCGACGTTCTACGTCACCGCAGATACGCACTTCGGCTACGGCGTGCCGAAGGACGCGCCCTCCGACCGAGATGTGTTGAGCGCCCCCCTGGGCATCGAGAAGACCCACCAGGTCGCGCTTGCTGCGATGGACAAGCTGCCTGGGCGACCTTACCCCGGGAACCTTGGAGGCAACGTCGGTACGCCGCTCGGCGTGCTGATCGCTGGAGATCTGACCGAGAGCGGTCAGCCCGAACAGTGGAGCGCATTCCTCGACTACTATGGTTCCTCGAGGAAACTTCCCATGTATGAAGGAGTGGGCAACCACGACTTCTGGGACATCCGCCAGCGGGCCATCAAGCGCCACGGCGCTCTCTGGTACTCCTGGGACTGGGGCGATCTTCACGTCGTGTGCCTGGGCGAAGCCCCAGACTCGAAGACCTTGAGCTGGCTCGAGGAGGACCTGGCAGGGATCGAGAAAGACGTCCCCGTGGTGCTGTTCCTGCACTTCCCGTTCAAGGGCCCGTTCTCCGACACCTGGTTCACGCGGGATCACTACGACGACAAGCTCTTCGAGGTGATCCAGGGCCACACCGTCGTCGGCTTCTTTCATGGCCACTATCACGGCAGCGGGCTGTACAAGTGGCGCGGCTACGACGTGTACAACGTCGGCTCTGCGAAGCATCAATGGCATAGCTTTGCGGTCGCGCGCGTCACCGACACAGAGTTCTCCGTTGCCTCGTGGAATTACGATCGGAACGCCTGGGACTGGTGGCAGAAGAAGACCTACCGCGAGTCCTCTCCCCCGAAAAAATAGCCGGTGCTCACTGCCCAGGGTCCGTCCACGGGGGTACGCGAAGCGTCGAGGCGCCTCGCGCCCGCAGCTCAACGCCGAGCTCTGCAGCCACCGGCACCTGGACTGCGCCTCGTTCGTCAGTCCACAGCTCCTGCGTCGTACCGTCGGAGAACACCAGGTGCAGGCGTTGATGCGCGGCGAGACGAGAGCCGCAGCGCTCCGGATACACCTCGCTGCCGAGCTCTACCTCACGGAAGTGACTTCGCTCGTGCTGCCGCGTGACCTGAGCGGTCAAGATGATGGTCGTGGTCAGCCCACCGATCAGAGCGGCGGAGAGCAGGTCGGTCTGCCGCTGGGAACCGTTGGGCGAGTTCGCTGCAAGCAGCATGGGCCCGGCGATGGTCAGAATCACGAGCCCAGCGTCGATGTACAAGAACTCCGTGGGTTTGCGCGCCTCATCGACACGCTCGATCCGCGTCGCGCGAACGCGAAGCTGACAGCGCCGCGCATCGCGGACGATGACCGAGAGCGTCTTCTCGTCGCGCTCGACCAACAGCTCACGATCCACGCCCAGCGCCTCTCGGCTTTCATCGCGCTGGGTTGGCCCCCGCTCGATGTTCACCGTCTCCCAGGGTCCGAAGGCGCACCCACACGCAACCCACGGCGCCGCCGCCAGGAGTGCAATCCTCGAAAAATTGAACGCGCGCGCCAGGAGCTCGCGCCCAGGACACGCAGGCGCCGAGTCGTCGTCAGCCACCGCTCCCCCACCAAGCAAGTCCACTCAGCATACGGGGTCTCGAGAAACCCGCAACCACGGAATCTGCTTCCGCGAGGGCGCGGCGTTTCTCGGGGCGCAGCGTTCTTCGGAGCGCGGCGGGATGTCAAGGCAGCGCGGGTCTTGGTGCTGCTTCGAAGGGCGGGGGGGAGACGCTTTGTCTGGAGCGCGGGCACGAAGGTCCCTCGGGTTTCGCAGAAGCGCTTTGCGTCGCGTGATGGCGGTGGCACTCCAGAGAGATGAAGCGGCTACCGACGTGGGCGGTGGGATGGCTGATCATGGCTTGTGGGAGCTGCGGCCCCGTGGGGGAGTCCGCAGCGCCACCTGGCGCCGCCTCACCCCCAAGAAGCGCGCCGGATCAGCTGGCAGGGACGGCGAAGTGCCCTGAATGGACGCCGATCGACGTCGGCCAGGTCGAGCTGGAGAGCTCGGCCCAGACGAGCGTAGCGCAAGCGACGACGCGCGCAGAGCAACTCCTGAAGCGGGGCGAGCTGGTGGCTGCGACGGCACATGCCAACGCGGCCCGGAATCTTTGCCTCGCGGCAACGAAACCGGTACCGGCGCAGGTCGTGGACCAGCTTGGCCAGGTGCTCGAGCGAGTGAAGGAGGCGACCCAGACACCGAAACCCGGCAAGGCATATGTGGCGGACGCGAGAGCCGCACAGGCCGACGGCCGAGCCAGTGAAGCGCGCGCCGCCTGGGACCGCGCGCTACTCGCATACTGGCGAGCGACCAAGCAGCCGCCGCGCCGAGTGACGCTGGTGCCTACGCCCGTAGCCGGTGTCAGCCGAAACACGTGCATGCTCGATGTCCACCTGGACCGGCGCCCCGCGGTCAAGCTGGAGGTCGAACAGCTGTGGGGAACGGGACAACGACGCTGGCGGCTCACGGGCAGAGACGGAACGCAGCTCTTCGAAGGCGTCGCCGATCGCGTGTTCCCTCTCACCGAAGACGCATGGCTGGTCGTCGCCGACCACGTCGACCTGATGAGGAGCAGTGGGGAGACCCAACGGCTTCAGGAGCACGCGTGCGGTGACGCGTTCTACTTGATCGACGACTGGCTGATCGCACGAGGAGACGCCAGCAACGTACAGATCCTGAACCTGGTCCACCGCGACTGGTCGTTCACCAAACCGGCGGTGGGCACCGACCTGCAAGCGACGCGAGTCGGCTCCTACGTGGAGGTGCGCCAGCGAACCGACGACGGCATGAGGTCTCAAGTTATTTTCCGCCTAGATATAGATGACCCAGGCAAGACAGCGTGGACGCCAGAGAAGTATCCCTACGGAGAGGTGCGCTTCTTCGTGGTCCCCAGATGGGGAGGCGTGCTCGCCGTGCGCACCAGCGCCCCGGACAAGCAGCAGCCGCTGGGCTTCTCGTGGAAGATCGCCGCGATCCAGCTCGACACCGGCAAGCAACTGGCACAGGTTTCGATGCCAGCCGATGCCGAGAGCGTTCCGGCAATGACGGTGAGCAAGCGCTACGGCTTGGCAGTGGTTGGTTCCGGCAACGACGTGCGTGTCGCCACGCTGGGCTCGAGATCCGTGCGCAAGGTGAGCGCCAGCAATGTCATGGGTCAGGTGGAGGACATCGAGGTCACGCCGGATGGAATCCTCTGCACCGACCAGGTCGTGATGCGCCGCTACTACTCGTGCAACATGAGCGTCACCGCCGACCTCTCCGGGGCCTCCCGCCAGCGAGGCGCCAATCGGTTCTGCCTGCAGAACGGCCGCAGCAGCTGGAGCGGTGTCATTGCACCGGAGCGGGGGCGGGAACACCTCGGCAGCGAGGGGGGCACCGTGATGTTCTCGATGTGTGGGCAGCGACTCTCGCCCGACGGGCGGAGTGCTGCGTTCGTCGAGGTCAAGCCCCGGAAAGGCGGAGATGAGCCGTACACCGGTGTGCAGGTTGCCGTGTTCGACACCAGGTCGCGCAAGCGCCGTTGGCGCTTCGAGCTAGAGGGCAAGATCGAGCCGTCGTACGCCTACCTGGACGTCAGCTTCTCCCCCGACGGCGCCTACCTCGCGGTGCTCTACGAGCGGCGGGTCGACGTGTTTCGGCTGAGCGACGGCGCGCGCGTCGGCACGCGGCTCCGGGTCGACGACTGGATCGGCGTGATCTGGATCGACGCAACCACGTTTTCCGGAGGAAACGAAAAGACGCCCACCTACGCACTGCAGGGCGAGAGCTTCAGCGCCCTTCCTGAGGCGGCGGCCAGCTCAGACGAGCCCGGCGGCTCCGCGGCAGCGGTCGATCTCGAGCACGTGCGCTGCCTGTTCGGCACCGAGCTCACCCCCGCGGAGGTGTGCTCCAGCGTTCCACCGCAACGCCCACAGAGCAGCCCTCAGCGCTGACCGTGTACCTCTCGAATGCCCAGGCGCCGCCGAATCAGCTCACGGATCGCGGCGCTGGGAGCCAACCCCAACGCCTCCTCGCCGAGTCGCCGCGCTTCGACTTCGTTTCCGGAGCGCCGCTGCAAGTCCGCCAGCGCCGCAAGCCACAGGTAGGAACCAGCGAGCCAGCCGGGTGGCGCATCCTCCTGCAGCACTGCGAGCCCAGCCACAGGCCCCCGAAGCTCGGCGATGGCCAGCGCGCGGTTCAGGCGATGCAGTGCTGAAGGGCTGACCCGCTCCAAGAGCTCGTAGCACTCGGCGATGCGCCGCCAGTTCGTCTCGGCGAAGGACGGAGCCAGGCAGTGCTCCGCTGCGATCCCTGCTTCCGCATGGTATCTCGAAAACACACCTCCCTGGGCAGAGCGAGCAAGCCACTCGAACCCGTGTTCCACCTGCGCTTGGTCCCAGAGCGAGCGGTCCTGCTCCTCCAGGAGCAGCAGTCCTCTCGCCGCGTCGTGGCGGCCGGCCGCACGCGCGGTGTGCAGGAGCATGAGCGCGACGAGGGCGAATGTCTCGGGCACGGCACCCACTGGATGCTCGGCGAGCAGCCTCGCGAAGCGCAGCGCATCGTCGCACAGCTCGCGGCGGATCCCAGCGTCCTCGTGCGTCGACAGGTAGCCCTCGGTGAACAGCAAATACAGCACGAGGTGCACCGCGGGCAGGCGCTCGCTGTACCTCTCGGGGTCCAGGTCCAGGTCCCGCGGCAACGCCTGGAGACGATCTCGCGCTCTGCTCAAGCGCTTGTAGACATTCGCCTCCGATGTAAACAGACGGTAGCCGATCTCGCGCACTCCGAAGCCGCACAGCGTGCGGAGCGCGAACACCAGCTGCGATTCCGTGGGGATTTCAGGGTCGCAGCACACGAAGAGCAAGCGCAGCAGGTCATCCGAGACCTCAGCCGCCAGGTGCGCCTCCGGGGCCTCGGTCGCTTGATCGAGGGTGTATTGTTCTAGGATGCGTCCGCGGCGTCCGCGCTGGCGCGCCTCACCCAGAAATCCATTGACCGCGACGCGATAGAGCCACGCCCCTGGGTCATCCGGTTGACCCGCCCTGCCCCACGTCTCCAGCGCGGTGATCAGCGCCTGCTGCACGGCGTCTTCGATCGCCGCCAGCTGATGCACGCCGAAGCGGCGCGTCAGCGCGGCGACCAGGCGACCGTAGGCATGACGAAAGAAGTGGGGCTCGAGCCGTGAGTTCAAGGCGTGCGGATCTCGATCACTTCGACTCCGGAGCCAGGCCTCACCAGGCCGGGGCACGCGCTGGCGATCTCGGCGGCTTCGTCCAGCGTCTCCGCAGAGACGATCATGTAGCCTCCGACCAGCTCCTTCACCTCCACCAACGGTCCATCGGTGGCCTCCGCGGTTACCACCTTCCCGGCGCCCAAGCGCCCTCCGAGATCTGGCAGGTTGTCCTTGAAGCGCTCCCGCCAGGCGTTGAACTTGGCGTACATGTCCTGCATCTGCGCAGGCGACGGCCCCTCCCCGCTGCTCGGCACGCTGCGCTGCAAACAAAGAAACTTCGGCATTCTCGTGTCCTTTCCGTCGGGTCGATGGCCCCGACTACCAAGGATGCGCGAGCCCCCACGTTTTGGACACCGCCATCAGTTTTTCTGGGGGTGAGACGCGATTTTCTCCCACTGAGCCAGACGCCAACCATCAGCTCGGAAGCCAAGCGTCGTGGGATTGAAGCGTGCTCAGCGCCGCGACTCGAGCCACCAGATGAAGAGCCCCATCAGCCCCAGGCTCAGCAGCATGAACAGGACGAACTGCAGCCGTTGCTTGCCCGTAGTCGGCGCTGACTGGCGGGCGGCCTGGCGCTGTTTGTAGGCTGCCACGTCTTCGAGCACGTGAGTCTCCACCAACCCAAACGTCGAATCCCACTGCACGCTCCCGTCATCCAACGCGGCGAGCAGCGACTCGATCCAAGCTTCTGGCGAGCGC
>JAUILJ010000312.1 GCA_030433055.1 Polyangia bacterium | reverse complement strand
CGAGGGAGGCGACCACCGCGCCAACCCCCAGCACGGCCATGTAGCCCAGCACTCGATGGGTGAGTGGATGGCGTCGCTCGATCCCGGACACATAGCCCATCGCGATCCCCACCAGCGCTCCGCCAACGTGGGCGACGTTGTTCACGCCCCCTCCGCCCATGCCTCCGCCAATCACCCAGGAGAGCACCACGAAGATCACAAGGCGCGTGAGATGGTCCCGCCAGAGCGAGTTCTTGCGCCCAAGGGAGTAGCCCACCAAGCAGCCAAACAGGCCGAATACGGCTCCGCTCGCTCCCCCGGTGAGAGGCATCATCGGATCGACCAGCAGGTTGCCCAGGAAGCCGCCAATCCCCGCGAGAAGGTAGGTGATGGTGAAACGCGAGGAACCGAGCTCCGGCTCAAGCGACCGCCCCAGGATCCCGAGCCACATCATGTTGAACAGGATGTGCAGCACGCTGAAATGAAAGAACACCGCGCTCAGGAAGCGCCACCACTCTCCCAGCACCAGCTGGTGCTCCACGCCAGCGCGCAGCATCGAGGAGCCCTCCAGGCCTCCTTCAGCTCCGAAGCCCAGCGGTAGGCCAGCCCCCTGCGCCCTGGAGTTGTCCAGCAGCATGAGCAAGAAGCTCGCGACATTGATGCCGATGAACAGCTTCGTGACCCACAGATCCTGGCCGAGCAGGCTCTTGACCAGGTCGCGCGCGCCGCGCCCCAGCGGACCAGGCAACGGCTGCTTGCACTGAAAGCAGCGTTTCTCGCTGGGTGAGTTCAACGTCCCGCAATAGGGGCACTTCGGGGCGGCCACAGGCTTCGCGGTGTCGCAGGCTTGGCGGGCCAAAGCAAGCCAATCGGGCCATTTTGCAGTTCGCGCCCGTAGCGCCGCGAACAATCAACAATTCGATGCTGAACGGCCGTAAGCCCATCCAGGGGCTCGCGTTAAAGGGTCATGAACCCCAGCGCCTCCCTCCAATCCTGGCAGCCGGTGCTGCCTGCGCTGTGGGGCCGGAGCGCCCAGCGAGGAGCCGCGCCCGCCGAGTTCAGCTGGGAACGCTACGCCGAGAGCTGCGTCAGCAGCTCCGAGCGCCGAAACATTCCCAAGCCGACGGAGCCGTGTACAGTGCGCGCCGTGGAGTGGGACGCGGAGGCGCTGGAGCAGGAGCGAGAGCTGTGCGCTCGCGCTCACTCGGGCGACCGCGCCGCCATGGGCGAGCTGTTGAAGAGCTATGGGCCCAAGCTGTTCCGCTCGGTGCTCCTGCCGAAGCTGGGCAACCACGCTCAGGCTGAAGAAGCCCTCTCCGCGACCTATATCAAGGTGGTGGAACGCTTCGATCGCTTCACCTGGCAAGACGTCGGCGTCTACCCCTGGCTGCGCGTGGTCGCGATGCGGGTGGCGCTGGACATGCTACGCAAGAAGAAGCGTGAGCGCTTGTTCGAGCCGCAGGATCTGGAGCGCGAGATCGAAGCCTCCGACGCCAATCCCCACAAGACCCCCGACGCGCTCGAGCGCCATGACCTCGCCGTCGCCCAAGAACGGGTCAAGCGCGCGATGAGCCGCATCAACCCCCGCTACGCCCAGGTCATTCAGTTGCGTATCCTCGAGGAAAAGTCCCGCGAAGAAGCCGCAGCAGAGCTCGGCGTCAGCGTTGGTACCCTGGACGTGGTCTTGCACCGCGCCATGGCCGCCCTCAAGAAGGCGACCCTCGCCGATGGAGCAGACTCATGAGCCGCGACTCCAGCTCCGACCTCAGCGAACGCGACCTCGAGTGGCTGGCTCTCGAAGAGGAGACGCTCGACGCCGACGAATGGCTCAGCCCTGAAGCAGAAAGTGATCTTGCCACGCAGCTGCGCGCCGCCTGGAGTCCCACCGAGCTCTCACCCGAGCTCAACCAGACCCTGATCGAGCTAGCGCTGGAGGATCCCCTCGCCGAGGCCGACGAGGAGGAGCAGGCAGAGAGCGAACGCCTGCGGGAAGCCCTGGATTTGGGGGTGAGTCACCCCCTGGCGGATCTGGCGCGCAGTGTTCACGCCGCCGCCGACCCTGGCCGCATCGACGCCGCACGGAATCAAGAGTTGCTTGACGCGGCGCTCGGGACCGCGACGTCCAAGGCGGGCTCCGGCAACGGCAAGCTGATCCGCGTGACCTTCGGTGCCGTCACCGCGGTGCTCGCGGCGGCCGCAGCGATGGCGCTCTGGGTACAGACCCAGGCAAATGCTCCCAGCAGCACCGCGCAGCGAGACGTGGCCGCCCAGGAGCTTGCCGTCTCGCGTTCCACCGCTTCGCTCTTCCACGAGAAGTTCGACACCAAGCACACGTCCCAGCGCGTCGATCGCATCGCAGCGGTGCGCGCCAAGGAGCTACGCCAGAACCGCTATGCGAGCTGGGGGGCGAGATGAGCACCGCTGCTACGTCACGACTCAAGCTATGGGTCGGTGCCATCGCGCTGCTCGGCTTCAGCGCTGGGTTCGTCGCGTGCAAGGACCAGGGCTTCGACCAGGCGCCAGCGGTGTGCGCCTCGGCGCCCGACGGTCAGCCCATCAGCCCTGCGTTGCTGGCCTTCTTGTCCCGCGCGCGGAGCGCACATCACTCCGCCGACCAGCTGGAAGCAGACTCGCCGAAGGTCGCGATCGAGAAGCTGCAGGCGCTGGTCGACGGTCCAATTCCCGGCGGCAGCGAACCTCTTGCCGAAGCGCGGGAAGTCTTGGCTGACACCTACGCCCGCCTGGCCGATCTGAAGAGCCAGACCGGAGGCTTCCGGGACGCGCTCAAAGACGTCGAATCCGGCCTCGACCAGGCCAAGGAGATCAGCTACTTCCGCGGCCACCTGTTCGAGGTCCGGGGCCTGGTCGAGGAGCGCCACGCGAAGCAGCTGGAGGGCGAAGGCGACGAAGCCGCGGCCAAGGCGGCCAAGCAGCGAGCCCTGGAAGCGTTCGAGACGTCGATGGACATCCAGGAAAAGGTCATCGAGCGAAACCTGCCGGAGCCGTCCCCATGAGGCGCACGGCCCGTCCTCGGCAGCTGCCGGGGCGCGGCGCGGTGGTCGCTGCGCTGACGCTCGGCGCGGCGCTGTGCATCGGTGGATGCGGCGCCGGCCAGGCGCCGGCAAAGGACGCCCCCCCGACCGCTCCCAGCTACGAGCAACAGCAATACCCAACGCTAGGTGAACCGGGGGGCCAAGAGTACGGGCAACCGCCCGGCTCGCCGGGCCTGCAGCCTCCGCCCCAGCCGAACGGCACCGCTCCCCCTCCCCGCAACTTCGCCCAGCCTCCAGAGCCGACCACCCTCGAGGGCTGGGAGTCGCTGTTCGAGCGCAACGCTCAGGCGCTCGCGAGCGATTTTCAGTGCATGGATGCGTGTCGGGCGCTGCAGAGCCTCGAGCGCGCGCAGAAGCGGATCTGCGAAATCCTCTCGGGCGGTGACGACCCCGAGCGGCGCTGCGAGCGCGCGAGGGAACGCGTGGCCGCAGCGAAAAGCCGCGTGGAATCTCAGTGCGACTGCCCAGCGACTCCGTGAGCGCCACGCGGCTCGACCCGATCAGCGACCTGTCGGAGCGTGACGTGCGCGAAGGCGGTCGCTGGACGCGACGCCAGCGCTTCAAGAACGCGCTGCTTCGCCAGATCGTGCGGCTGGGCTTGTGGCTCGGCGATCGACTTCCGCCGGGTTGGCTGGTCGGGATCCTCGGCTGGGTCGGAGCGCTGACCCACACGCTGTCGAGCACCCTCCGCACTCGCACTCGCCGCGCTCTCGAGCGAGCGTCGCTGCCCCGGGAGCTGGCTCCCGCCGTGTGGCGAAACTGTGGCCGGAACCTCGGGCGCTGCCTGTTGTTGCGGCGTGACGGCGCCATCACGGATTGGGTGGAGGTCGACGCTGAGAGCGAACGCTGTCTGGAGGGCGCCATCGCCGAGGGACGCGGTGTGGTGTTCGTGAGTCTGCATCTCGGGCCCTTCGAGTGGCTCGCGGCTCGCATCGCCGCGCTCTGGGAGGCCAGCGGTCGCGGGGCGCCGGGGCCTGCCATCGTCGTCCGCGAGAGCTACGATCCAAGGCTCGACCCGCCGGTCGATGCGCATCGCGTGGACCGTGGGCTCGAGGTGATTCATCGCGGGAAGGCGGGGGCGTCCGCTCGCATCCTGCGCAGCCTGAAGCAAGGTCGCCCGGTAGGGTTCCTCCCGGATCTAGGGGGACGAGTGCGTTCGGTCGCGGTCCGCTGGTTGGGGGGAACGACAGAGTTCCCGCTCGGGCCGGTGAGAATCGCGCAGAGAACGGGAGCGCGGCTGCTCGTCGGCTACCTCGAGCCGAGGGCCGGTGGACGCTTCGGGCTGTGCATCTCGAGCAGCGAGGCCCTGGCCGCCGAGGACCCGACTCAAGCGCTCGCCGATGAGCTGCAGCAGGTGATCCTGCGCCACCCCGAGCACTGGCTGTGGATGGCCCAGCGCTCGAGCCGATGACCGACCCACCGCCCCATACCCCATCGGGGACATTGCTTCTGACCGTTAGCCCGGTTTAGATTCCGCCGAGCCGCGCTGCGGCATCGATGGGCCGGGCGTGAGCGAGCAGGAAACCAGGTCGAGAAGCTCCAACGATTCGCGGCGTCCAACCCACTCGGACAAACGCGAACGAAAACTCGCCGCTCGGCGTTAGGCTTAGGACTCTTGGCAAACGCGGTGCAGAACCCAAGCAGCACACCCCAGCTCGTCGCCGGCGTGGATATGCGTAGCCTGCCCATCGGGCCGGAGGAGGCGTTCGTGCTCACGCGTGTGGACGGCCGCAGCCCGCTCTCGGAGATCGCCGCCTCGACGGGCATGACCCGCGAGCACGTCTCGGAGATATTGACTCGGCTCGCTCAGCTGGGTGCGGGGGTGTACGGCGACGTCAAGCCCGAGCCGAAGGCCGTCCCCGAGCGCTCAGAAGTCCAAGGAGCGAAGCTGAACCACCCGGTGATCGAAACGGTGGAGGAGTCGTCACCCGCCAGCTCCCAGCCCGCGGCAGCGCTGTACGATCCCAGCGAGCTCGACGAAAAGGTGGAGCTCGAGCTGCAGCGCAAGCGCCAGATCCTGGATACCTTCTACCGCCTCGACAGCGCCGACTACTACGAGCTGCTTGGCGTCGAGCGGACAGCGGAAAAGAAGGCGATCAAGAGCGCCTACTACGGCGTGGTGAGCCTGTTTCATCCTGACAAGTACTTCGGCAAGCAGCTCGGCAGCTTCAAGCCAAAGCTGGAACGGATCTTTCAGACGCTCACCGAGGCCCACGATACCCTCACCCGCAAGGCCACTCGCCAGGAGTACGATTCATACCTGGGGAGCCAAGCGCGCACCCGCGCGCTCGACCGAATGATGGCCGATGAGCGCCAGCGGGTGCGAGAGGTCAACGAAGTCGAGCGCCTGATTCAGCAGCAGGCGCGGGTGCTCGAGCGGGCGTCGGCCAGACCCCCAAGCAACGAGCACAAAGCGAGCGAGGGGAGCAACCGGCCCGCGCGCCCCAGCCAGCCGCCCGGCACCAACGCCACGGTTCGGCACAAGCGCTCGTCTGTTCCGCCGGGAACCAGCTCCAGTCGGCCCCCGAGCGGTGGCATCCAGGAGATCGTGGCCGACGATGTCCGGCGCCGCTACGAGGACCGGCTCTCTCAGGCGCGAGGCACTCAAATCGACCACTATCGGCGCGCCGCCGAGACAGCGCTCGCCGCGAACGACCCCGTGGCCGCAGCGAACTCCCTGCGCATCGCCGCGGGTCTCGCCCCGGAGGACGCGGAGCTCGCGGCTCATTTCGAACAGGTTCAGGCGCAGGCCAACGCAACCCTGGCTGAGAGCTACCTCGAACAAGCGCAGTACGAGCAGCGAAACGGTCACTACGCCGAAGCAGCACTCAGCTACGAAAAGGCAGCGCGAGGGCGTCCAGACAGCTACGAGTTGCTGGAGCGAGCTGCTCACTGCTTGATCGAGGGAGCATCCAACGCGCCCAGGGCGCTGGAGCTGGCCGAGCGGGCGGTGGAACTCAACGGCGCGCGCGTGGATCTGCGCGTCACCTTGGCCCGCGCCTTCCTCGCACTCGGCAAGCGAGACGACGCCCTCAGCGAGATCGAGCGCGCTCTGGCCATCGATTCCAATGACGAAACGGCTCTGGGCTGGCTTCAGCGCCTCAAGCGCGACGGCTGAATCCGAACAGCCGCGACTTGCTGAAGTAGCTACGGCAGTGGATATGCAAGTTCCTTCGCAGACGCTGCCGAGAGCGTGATCGACCTCTGCACCTCAGCGCATGCGTCTCCGGAGGTGAAGACCGCGCCGGCGAAGCGAGGTCACACGGCGGTCGAGGTCACACGGCAGTCGAGGTCACACGGCAGCCGCACACAGCCTGAAACGCCTCTCGGAGGCCGAGACGCGGCGCTCAGCGTCCCGGCCGAAACCTGCAAACCACAGAAAGGATTGCAGTCCGTGCAGCTCCTCGCCGAGCCGACGGTGGCGACTATGCCCCACCCCTCAGCCATGGCCCGCGCCGAGATGAGCGCTGCTGGCGCCCGAGGACCGCAGGAGGAAAGATCAACAATTCCCCCCCTTGCGTCATCCTGCCTTAAGATATTCTGCTTAGGAGTGCGGCCTTTGCGCCGACAGAAAGGGACTTATGGAGCGCGTCATCGGTATCGACCTCGGCACCACCAACTCCTGCGTCGCAGTGATGGAGGGGGACGCGCCGGTCGTCATACCGAACCGAGGTGGGTACAAGACCACGCCCAGCATGGTCGCGGTGACCGAAGCGGGAAAGCGTCTGGTTGGGCACATCGCCAAGCGGCAGGCCATCACGAACGCCGAAAACACGGTGTACGCGGCGAAGCGTTTGATCGGACGCAAGTGGAGCTCACCCCAGGTGAAGAACTCCGTGATGACCTCGGCCTACACGATCGTCGAAGGCCCCCACGGAGACGTGAGGATCCAGCTCCGAGACAAAACCTACTCGGTGCCCGAGATCAGCTCGATGGTGCTGCAAGAGATGAAGATCATTGCCGAGGACTACCTTGGTGAAGAGGTCAACAAGGCCGTCGTCACCGTCCCGGCCTACTTCAACGACAACCAGCGGCAAGCCACCAAGGACGCGGGCGCCATCGCGGGCCTGGAAGTCATCCGCATCATCAACGAGCCCACCGCGGCCTCCCTGGCCTATGGATTTGGCAAGAGCGTCGACAAGACCGTAGCGGTCTACGACCTGGGCGGGGGCACCTTCGACATCAGCATCCTCGAAATCGGTGCCCATGGCGTGTTCAAGGTCATCGCGACCACTGGTGACACGTTCCTTGGGGGTGAGGATTTCGACGCGCGCATCATCGACTGGCTGGTCCAAGGCTTCAAGGATGAGCACGACATCGACTTGCGCCAGGATCGCATGGCGCTCCAGCGCCTGCGAGACGCCGCCGAGAAGGCCAAGTGTGAACTCTCCCAGGTGCGGGAAGCCGAAGTCAACTTGCCCTTCATCATTTCCACGGGGAGAAATGAAGCGCTGCATCTCCAGCGCACGCTCACCCGAGAAACGCTGGAGCGGCTCACCGAAGACCTGGTCGAGCGGACCATCGACATCTGCAAGCAAGCCCTGGCCGACGCTCGCCTCGACATTGACGAGGTCGAAGACGTGGTGCTGGTCGGCGGGATGACGCGCATGCCCGCGATCGTCAACTCCGTCTCGGACTACTTCGAGCGCGAGCCCAACAAGGGCGTGCACCCGGACGAGGTCGTGGCTCTTGGCGCCGCCATCCAGGGCGCCGCCCTGGTCGAGGACAAGCACGAGATGATCCTGCTCGACGTCACGCCCCACGCGCTGGGCATCATGACGTTCGGTAGCTACTTCGAAGAGCTGATTCCGCAGAACACCACGGTACCCACGAGTCGCACCAAGATCTTCACCACGTCGCGAGACGATCAAACCGCGGTGAAGATCCTGGTCATGCAGGGTGAGAGCAAGAAAGCCGACGAGAACGAGCTGCTCGGCGAGTTCATCCTGACTGGGCTGCGCCGCGCGCCCAAAGGCCACGTGGAAATCGAAGTCACCTTCGAGATCAACACGGACGGCATCGTCAGCGTCCACGCAAAGGATCTGGATACGGGGCAAGAGCAGTCGATTCAGGTCACCGCGACCAGCGGCCTGACCCAGGACGAGCTGCACGACATGATCGAGAACGCCAAGGACTACATGGTCGAGCGGCGAGTCGATGAGCAGTTCGAGCAGGCCAAGCAGGAAGCCGAGACGCTGATCGCCGACATCG
>JAUILJ010000311.1 GCA_030433055.1 Polyangia bacterium | reverse complement strand
CGGAATTTGCCCTGCTTGAGCATGCCTTCGAGGTCTCGGTGGGTCGCCGCTAGCACCCGAACGTCCGCGTGCAGCGTCTCGCTGCCGCCGACGCGCTCGTAGCAGCGATCTTGTAGCAAGCGCAGGAGCTTGCCTTGGCTCTCCAGCGGGAGGTCCCCGACTTCATCGAGCAGGAGCGTGCCTCCGCGTGCTAGCTCGACCTTGCCAGGGACTCGGCGGTCCGCACCAGTGAACGCGCCGCGCTCGTGGCCGAAGAGCTCGCTCTCCACGAGCTGTGCGGGCAGCGTCGTGCAGTCGACCACGATGAATGGCCCCGTTTGCCGTGTGGAATTGACATGGATGGCGCGGGCGAGCAGCGTCTTTCCGGTGCCAGTTTCCCCACGTAAAAGCACCGAAGCGTCGGTGCCCGCTGCGCGCACGATGCGTCCATAGACTCGCTTCATCGGGTCGCTGAGCCCGACGATGTGGTTGAAGGGGCCGCGCAGGGTGAGGCCCGGATCGCTCTTCTTCTCGGGCCGAAGCGTGGTCAGCTCGAGGGCGCGCCCAAGCTGCGTCGCCAGTGCGTAGAGGTAGCGTTCGTCCTCCGTGTCGAAGTGCCCATCCGTCTTGTTCAAGAGCTGAACTACACCTCGCACGGGTGCTTCCGGGGCGCGGCGGATGGGCACGACCAACATGTTGCGCGTGGTGTATCCGGTCTCGCGATCGGCGCTGGGATCGAAGCGCGGATCGTTGGGCGCGTCGTCGACGCGGACGATCTCACCCGTCTCGGCCACATACCCCGCGAGGCCTTTGCCTAGCGCCTGGCGCAGCTGGGGTACCTCCGGGAGCAGCGCGACCCGCGTGACCAAATCGCCGCGCTCGGCATCGACCAACCAGATCGAAGCGCGGTCGGCCGCCAGCGCTTCCGCGACCCGCTCGCACGCCGCCGCGAGCAAAGCGTCCAGATCGACCTCGCGCGTGAGCAGGGCGGCGAGGTCGACGAGGAGCGAGAGGCGAGACATGGCGCGGTCCGAAGGCGCAGCATAGCAGTCCGCTCGTGACTTGGGCTCGTCGCAGTGCTCGGTCGTCACCAGGCGAGCCTCCGTGCCTACGCGGCGCAAGCGTCCAGCGGTAGGTCTAGGATCTGCCCCTCACGGGCTGCGCTGCAGTTTGGGAAGAGCGCTCTCGCCCTGGATTCGAGCTCGACCACCGCCCAGTCGTCGCGACATGGATCGTGATGAAACAGCACGAGGCGCCCAACGCCGGCCTCGAGGGCGACCTCCGCTGCGGCCTCGTAGGTGCTGTGTCCCCAGCCGACCTTCGACATGCTCGTTTCCCCACGATACTCCTCAGGCAAATACATCGCGTCGTAGATCAGCACGTCGGCATCTTGGCAGAGCTTGACGAGAGCCGGATCGGGGCAGGCATAGTGTTCGGTATCCGTGGCGTAGACGACGCTGCGGCCCCCGTGTTCGATACGATAGCCAAAGACACCTCCCGGGTGATTGAGCCTGGCGGTGCGCACGGTCGCGCAGCCTATCTCCAGCGACTGACCTGCCGTCAGATCGTGGGTGAGTACTCTGGAGGCGAGATCGGTATATTCCACGGGGAATACGGGGGCCTGCATCTGGCTGCGCAGCACACCTTCCACACCCCCGCCGAAGCTCGGTCCATACACGTCCAGCTCCGTGTTCGGGATGTAGAGAGGCGTGAAGAGCGGCAGGCCCTGGATGTGGTCCCAGTGATAGTGACTGAACAGCAGGTTCAGCTTCACCTGCGGTACATGGCCTGGCGCGGCGCGGCGCGTGGCGTCAGCTAGCAGGCTCTCCCCGAACCCACGCAGGCCTGTGCCGGCGTCGAGCGCGATGCGGGTGACCTCACCCCCCGATCCTTCGCAGGAGATCTCGACGCAGCTGGTGTTGCCACCGACCTTTGCAGTGTCGGCGCCCGGGGCTGCAATGCTCCCCCGCACGCCCCAAAAACGAATCATCATAGCGTTGCTCCTTTTCGAGGCCGCTGGCATCTCCTCGAGGAACTGACTTCCTCCTGGGGCGGCCTCACCTGGACCAATACAAGCCGCGTGCCACGTCGCTCGCGCCAGGCCTAGACATGCAAATCGCCGTCTTTCCCCTGATTTCGGGGGTGAGGCGCGCCGCTTGCCGGCGTACGCGCGAACCGCGGACGCGTCGTTCCTGAGCGCGCTGCTCAGAACCTGAGCAGCTCAGCAGTCGCGTTTGCGCGCCGAACCGCGTTTGGATCGCTTCGGCGAGCTGGCTGGCGAGCGCCGTTGTGCGGTGCTGGCAGATGTGGCCGCCCCCAGCGCGCGCTTGCCGAAGCTCACGCTGGCGCGAAGCACCTCGTCGGACAGCGCTGAGCCACGCAACGCTCGGGCCAGGCTCAACCCGCCGACCATCAGGGCGAGCGCGCCGAGCGCCACGTCTCGGGGCTGGCTGCCGCGAAGCGCCGAGACATGCAGCTCCAGTTCTTCAGCCAGCGTACGCTGAAGCGGTGCTTGTTCCGTTTCCGCGAGGTCTTGGAGGGTTGCCGGGAGTGGGCAACCCTCTTCCGGTTGGTCACGGTGCCCTGCGGATAGGTATTGCTCTAGGCTCTGCTCGAGCCGCTTGGATGCGTCGTTCCCCTCCAGCGTTCGTTCGAGGCGTGCCCTCATCTGGGTCATGGCGCGGGAGAAGGCCTCGGAAATCAGAGCTTCTTTCGAATCGAAGTGCGCGTAGAACCCGCCGACGGTCAGGCCCGCGCCCTTCATCACCAGCGCGACACTTGCGCCATCGATCCCGCGCGTTCGCAACAGTCGCGTCGCGGAGCGCAAGATCTCGGAGTGGGTCTTCTCCTTCTTCGTGACGGAGACCGGTTTGCTGCTATCTGCCATGCTACTCGAGAGCGAACCCCGCGAGCTGACGCTCCATGCCACGGGGATCACGCTGAATGTTTGCGGCGATTTGCGCGGCAGGTCCAGGATAGACGTCCTCGATACCCTCCTGAATCGCCGTGATGACGGTCTGGGCCACCTGTTCGGGGGAGAGCTTTTCACCAGGTACGGCTTTGGCCATGTCCGTGTCCACGAACGCGGGCATCACCGCCATCACCAGGGTGCCCTGGGAGGCGAGGGCCGCTCGCACGGAACGGGTCATCGAAAGCGCCGCTGCCTTGGAGGCTGAATAGGAAGCCGCGGGGGGCATCGGGAGTTGGCTCAAGATGGAGAGCAGATTGACCAGCCCACCACCGCCGTTGGCAGCCAGCACGGGAGCGAAGGCGCGGCACATCGCCAGGGTGCCGAAGTAGTTGGTGCGCATCTCGAGCTCCGCGCTCTCCAGTGGACCGAACACGCCCCCTCCCTGGAGCACTCCGGCGTTGTTCACCACAAGGCTGACTTCGGGAAGTCGAGCGGCGAGGCCTTCGACATCCGCGGGCTTCGTGATGTCGAGGCGCTCCACGGCGATGCGTGGATCGGTCGAGGGCTGGGGCGTGCGCATGCAGGCGTGAACGCGGGAGCAACCAGCTGCCAAGAGAGCATCGGTGATGGCCGCGCCGATACCCCGATTGGCCCCCGTAACCAGCGCGGTCCGTCCCTCGAGCGAGAGTCCTCGACGGTCTTGTGTGTTCAGATTTGACATATTATGAGCATAATATTATGGATGTAATATGTCAATTCGTAGGGTCGTCGTGACCGGCATGGGTCTGGTGACTCCGCTGGGGGTCGGGGTGGGGACGGGCTGGAAGCGCCTCGTGGAAGGCTTCTCGGGCGTACGCCGCATCGTCTCGGTAGACGTCGCCGACATGCCGGTTTCGATCGGGGGTGTGGTTCCTCGGGGGAATGGAGTGGGGGAGCTGGACGCCGGAATGTACTTGTCCGCGGCTGAGCAACGCCACTTCGCTGAACACATTCTGTTCGCTGTGGCGGCTTGCCAGGAGGCTTTGGATCAGGCGGGATGGCACCCGGAGTCGGAGTCCGACCGAGAGCGTACCGGGGTGGCGATCGGTTCTGGGATCGGTGGTCTGGCCCTGCTGGAGCACAACACCTTGCGCTTGGCCCAGGGGGGACCGCGGCGGGTGAGTCCGTTTTGCATCCCGGGGTGCCTGGTGAACGAAGCCGCCGGTGTGGTCGCGATTAGACACGCGCTGCGTGGCCCGCTTCACGCGGCCGCGACCGCCTGCTCCAGCGGCGCTCACGCGATCGGAGACGCCGCGCGCATGATCCAGCTCGGGGACGCTGACTTGATGTTGGCTGGCGGCACCGAAGCCGCGATCACCCGGCTAGGGATGGCTTCGTTCGCGGTGATGCGCGCGTTGTCGCGCGCCTTCGAGGCATCACCGGAGGAGGCCTCGCGCCCCTGGGACCGCGCGCGGGATGGATTCGTGCTTGGAGAGGGCGCCGGGGTGCTGCTGCTGGAGGAGCGCGAGCACGCGCTGGAGCGCGGCGCAAATATCTTGGCGGAAATTGAAGGGTACGGCATCTCTGGAGACGGCTATCATCTGACCTCGCCTTTGCCCGATGGCTCGGGAGCCGCGCGTGCAATGAGCGCCGCGCTGCGTAGGGCGCGCCGGGTGCCTGAGTGCGTCGGCTACCTCAACGCCCACGCCACGTCGACGCCAGTGGGCGATCCCATCGAACTCGAGGCGGTGCGCCGTGCCTTCGGGAATGCGGCGCAGGAGCTGAGCATCTCATCCACCAAGTCTGCGACGGGTCACCTCCTGGGGGCGGCAGGTGGGGTGGAGGCGGTGTTCTCGATTTGTGCGCTTCGGAGCGGGATCGTGCCTCCGACCCTGAATCTGCATGAGCCAGACGACGGTTGCGATTTGAAGCTGACTCCGCGGGCTGCGTTGGACCGCAAACTGGACTGCGTGATGTCGAACAGCTTCGCGTTCGGTGGGAGCAACGCGTGTTTGGTCTTTGGGAGAGGTGAGAAATGAACGACTCGCAAGCGCTCGCCGCGATCTTGGATCAGGAGGCACTTCCCTCCATTTTGGAGCTCGGCCGCGAGAGCTGGGGTTTCGGGGGCGTGCACGGTGGCTTGCTTGCCGCGGCGCTGACTTCGAGCGTGCGCGCGCGCGGCGACGGGAGGAGCCTGCGCCAGATCAGCGCGCGCTTCGTTCGCGCGATCCGCGATCCGTTTCAGCTTCAGGCGACGCCAGAGCACGCCGGAAGAGCTACCGAGTCGTGGAGCGCGACGGCATGCGTCGGGGAGAGGCTGCATGCCGCAGCGCACCTCGTCTTGGATACTGGCGAGCGCTCTGGTGGCTTGCCTCGGGTGGCTCCAACGATGCCACGGGTGCCGGGGGCGCAGGCGTGTGAGCCCATAACCATCGATCCGGAGTTGGTGCCGTTCGCCCGCCGCACGGAAATCCGCCCGGTGGGGCGTGCCCGTCCTTTCAGCGCTGGGCAGGAGCCGGTCCTGATGGCGTGGCTGCGCTTTGCTGCCGACGACACCCCGGTGAACGTGGCACGGCTGTTGGTCCTGATGGATTCCCTGGCCCCTTCGTACTCGGCGCTGCTGAGCACACCGACGCCCATACCCACGATTCAATTCAGTGTTCGCCCCTCGCTGGCCTTGGAGCGCACGACCTCGCCCTGGTTGCTGCTGAGAGCCCGCACATTGGCGGCCGAAGGGGACGGTTGGATGGAAGAGCGAATCGATGCTTGGGCGCCCACCGGAGAACACCTTGGGGGCGCCGAACAACTGCGCTTGGTGGTTCCGCGCGGGAAATGAAGCGAGCCGCTAGGGGCAAACCGGGCGGCGATCGGCGCGCTGAATGCGGAGCTTCTTGGCGTTGAAGAGCTTCAGCGGATCGAGCTGTCCGGCGCTGAACGCGGCTCCCTTGCCCGCCTTGCCCCAGGCGCTGAGCTCGGTCGCCATCGCGTCCCTGAGCACCACCTCGGGCGAGATCTCGACAGCGTCCTTCGGAAGCTCCATGCCCTTGAACAGTCCGTCACCGCCGGTCGCCAGGTAGTCACTCAGCGCCAGCCAGAGCACTTCGTCGTCTTTGACCAGCTTGCCGTTCGGACGCCTCAGCCGAACCTCAGGCGTATCCCCGTGGCACGAGATGGTGACGTCGACTCCGGCGACCGAGAGGACGCCGCCGCCCGAGCGCTGCATGTGAGCAGCGAACATCTGGGCGAGCTGCGCGCCGGTCAAGCGCACGCGGGCGATGAGGTTGTCGAAAGGCATTGCGCTGAACAGTGAGCCATAGGTCAGCGGCCCGGCGGGCAAGTTGGCGCGCAGCCCTCCGCCGTTCGCGATAGCCAGATCAGCTCCAGGGTGCTGGCCCTGGGTGAAGACGCGGCGCGCGCCGAGCAAGGTGAGGTCGGCGAACAGATTGCCCAGGGCGGAAGGCTTGTCGTAGCCCCGGACCACCTCCTGCTTGATGCTGAGCCCGAGCGGTTGCTCGCGCTTGCTCTTGGCACGTTCGAGGGCAGGCTGGATCATGGCTGTAACGTCACTCGGGGGCGTCACGGACCGGCCCTGGTACTGCTCGGGGGCCTTGCACGTGCTGGCGAGGCCGCTCGAGTCCTCGCACATGCGCTGCGGGGGGAAGATGTGCCGTTCGAGCACCTTCCCGCGCTCGCCGTTTCCGGGAGGTTGCACTGTGAGGTCGACGCGGGAGAATGCCTGCAGCTTGGAGAAGCTCTCGACCAGGGCCACGCCGTTGACCTCATGGGCGACAGCCTGGTGGGTGTGCCCGCCGATGAACACGTCGATCAAGCCTGGCTCGACCTTCTGCAGGAGCTCCATCGCTTCCTGGCTCATGTCGCAGCTCGAAAGATCCTGGGCGTGCTCGAGCTCCGTGCACTTGCCTCCGATGTGAGCCGTCACGATCACCACGTCCGCGCCCTGACTGCGCAGCCGCGTCGCTTGCTCCGTGATCGCGGGGAGTGGATCGACGAAGTCGAGGCCTTCGATGAACGCGGGCAGCACGATGTTCGGAGTGTCCGGTGTGGAGAGACCAACCAGCCCGACCTTGACCCCATGCACCTCGATCAGCGTGCTCGCCTGCAGGTTCTTCCACTCGGGGAGGCGTGACGTGCCCTTGCTGAGCAGGTTCGCCGCGAGGAACGGGAAGCTGGCCTCGGCGATGCGCGCTCGAAGGGCGCCTTGAGGGTCTCCCGTGCGCGCGTCTCCCAGCGGCCCGAAGTCGAACTCATGGTTACCGACGGCGGCCGCGCGGTATCCCAGGCGGTTCATCGCCTGGATCATCACGTCGCCTTCTCCCAGGTTGGACTCCAGGCTGCCCTGGAAGATGTCCCCAGCGTCGAGCAAGAGCAGCTCTCGGTTGCCGCGCTTCTGGTTCTGCATGGCGTCCACATAGCCCGCGAACAGCGGCAGGCGTTCGACGGCACCGTGCATGTCGTTGGTCCCGATGACGCTCAGCTGAAACGGAGCCGGCGGGTTGGCTGCAACGGTGCTGGGCGCTGCGCTGTCGAGCACCCGCTTGGGTGGGGACTGAGGGTTAGCGCCACAACCCGAGACAGCGCTGACACTGAGGCCAAGGCCGCACCCTAACCCCCAAACCCAAAACGCACGCCGCATTCGCAAGGACCTTTCGTGTATCCGTGAGGACTCAGTTTTCCGTGAGCATGCCGCGCAGGCGCTCGGGCGCGACTTTATATTCCGCGCGGCAATAATCGCACTGGATCTCCAAGACCTCTCCGTCCTTCACCAGATCTTCGATGTCGGAGTGAGGTAGGCTTGCAAGAGCGCCCATCATCGACGCTTCGCTGCACCAACAATTGAAGCGGACTTCGCTGGCCTCGAGGCGCGTGTACGGCATGCCATAGAGCAGCTCGCTCATCAGGTAGTCCGGGCTGAAGTCCGGTTGCTTGAGCTGTGAGGCGATGCTGCGGAACTCTTCGAGGCGTTCCGTCATCACCGCCAGCGGCGCTCGCCCCACTTCCGGGAGGAGCTGCACCATGTAGCCGCCAGCTGCGATGACCTGTCCGCCTTCCATGATCGTATCGAGTGCGATCATGCTGACGACCTGCTCCGAGTTCTGCATGTAGGCCATGTAGGCGGTCGAGATCCCGCCATCGGGCGACGCTTCGACGACGCCCTGCTGGAGCTTGCCGCTGGAGAGCGAGCGCATGACCTGGATGCGCGCTCCGCGGCCCAGCGTGACCTCGGTCTTCTCCTTGCCCAGCTGGACCAAACCACGAGTATCTCCCGACGGATGTGAGTCGGCGATGATGCGACCGGTTGAACCACTTCCCGTGAGGATCGCTTGAACCCTCAAGGAAGGAGACATGGTCTCCCGGAACAGCACCGCGCCCGTGA
>JAUILJ010001079.1 GCA_030433055.1 Polyangia bacterium | reverse complement strand
AGGTGAGGATCATCGAGCATCGCCGTGCCGGTCTCGTTCAGGGCCGCGAGGGTCAGCGTGAGGTTGATGAAGCCCGGGCCGGCGACCTCGACCTTTTCGAACAAGTCGCCGCCGCGCACCTTGGGCAACGCGTCCGCGATTTTTTGGGCGAGGTCCCTTGGCTTCTGCCCGAGCTGCTTCGCCAAGCCCATGGCCAGGTTCGCCTGATAGTCACCGAAGCGGGAGTTCTGAGCCGGGCGTAGCATCGGATCAGCCCCGCGCTGCGCCTCGCCCAGCGCGGCGACGACGGCTTCCTTCAGGGCTTGCTCAATCCGATTCTCTAGCTGGGACATGACTGGTGGACCGTGGGTTGGAGGCTGTGTGAGTTCGGCGGATTAGCAACAATTCACGCCGCTTGCCACTGGCGGTCGGGGCCAGCGTGGTCTTACGCCCCTCGAGGCGATGAGCGTACCCTCTATCCGAATCGCTGCCCTGCCCCGCGGCGCCGGCCAACCGGCGGCCCCGGAGCGACCTGAGCGCGACTATGTCCTCTACTGGATGATCGCCAACCGGCGGGCGAAGGACAACTTCGCCCTGGACCGCGCCATCGACCACGCACGCCGCTTGAGAAAGCCGCTCGTCGTCCTGGAAGCACTCCGGATCGGCTACCGCTGGGCCAGCGACCGCCTGCACGCATTCGTGATTCAGGGCATGGGTGACAACCAGAGGAGCTTCAGTGGCTCCGCGGTGACGTATCTGCCCTACGTGGAGCCGGAGACGGGCGCCGGCCGGGGGCTGCTCGAAAAGCTCGCAGAGCGGGCGGCGGTCGTCGTCACCGATGACTTCCCCTGCTTTTTCCTCCCGGATATGGTCAGCGCGGCCGCATCGAAGCTCGACGTGCTGCTGGAGGCTGTTGACAGCAACGGCCTCCTGCCACTGCGCGCCAGCGACAAAGCCTTCGATCGCGCATACGATTTCAGACGGCACCTGCAGCGCGTGCTCTTGCCGCACCTGGCACACTGCCCACGCCGTGAGCCGCTCAAGGGCCTGGAGCTACCGCCAGCGCAGCTCCCCAAGCATCTGCTGGGGCGCTGGCCTGGGCCGCCGATGGAGTGGCTGAAGGCAGGCGAGCGTCTGGATCTCTCGAGCTTACCCATTGATCACGAGGTGACGCAGGTCAGCTATCGGGGCGGCAGCCGCGCGGCGCAGGAGCAGCTGCGGGGGTTCGTGGAGGATCGGCTGGCCTACTACGCTGAAGAACGCAGTGACGCCGTGGACGACAACTCCAGCGGGCTCTCGCCGTATTTGCATTTTGGGCACCTGTCAGCTCATGAGGTGTTCCGTGCGGTAGTTGGCAGCGACTTCGACCCCCTCACCCCCCAAGCCCGATCCGCGCGCGGCCAGAAAGACGGCTGGTGGGGCCTCGAGCCGTGCGTCGAGAGCTTCCTCGATGAGGTGGTGACGTGGCGCGAGGTGGGCTACAACAACTGTGTTTTCCGCAAGGATTATGACCAGTACCACACGCTCCCCGATTGGGCCAAACGGACCCTGGCAGACCACGCCAGGGATCCG
>JAUILJ010000310.1 GCA_030433055.1 Polyangia bacterium | reverse complement strand
GGTCCAGGCGCTTCTGGACCAGTATGGGATTGGGGGCCAGCTGCCTCCCAACAGCCCGTTGCCCATGATGAAGGGCACGCCCCTGCCGGGCACGCCGGTGCCCCAGAGCGCCCCGCCGCAGTCGCAGCCTCCGCGCTCGCAGCCTCCGCGCTCGCAGCCTCCGCGCGGAAATACGCCGGGCGCGGGGACCTACGCCTGGCTGTGGATCGCGGTGCTGCTCGGAGCCGCCGTGGTCGGGGTACTGGTTGGCTTGGTGCTGCTCAAGTTGCGCTAGCCTCGACCGCGTCCGCATCGGAGCCCTCGGAGCTCGCCGTCGACCCCCGGGAGCGTCGGAGCGCCGCGGCGGCCAACAGGCACAACACGGGGGTCACCACGAGGTGGTAACGGTCATCACCAAAGAACACCGCGTGGATCAGGGTTGTCGAGAACAAGAGCCCGAACAAGTATCGCCCTACTCCTCCATGCAACGGTCGCCCAGGTAACGGGAGCAGCGCCAGCAGAGGCATCAGGGTGGGCAACCAGAAGAACGGATGGTCATCGTTCACGATGGCATAGCCCGCGAGGAGTACGAGCACACTTCCCAGCATGACCTGACTCATCCACGCGAGCGTCGCCTGGTTGTCCGCCTCCTTGCTCTCCTTCGCTCCACCAGCGTTCTTGCGGCGCTCGGACAGCGGGAGGCCGACCACCGAGAACGCGGCGACGATCAGCAGGGCACGATGAAAGTGTGAGAGCAGATTTCGGCCCGCCACACGCCGGTGCTCGGGCCACGCGCCGGGGTTCGCTTCTCGCAGGTACTCGATGGCGAACGACTCGTGGTCGTATGTATGCCCGAGCTTCTTGGGCATCAAGCTCACCCAGCGCTTCGGGTCTTTGAGGATGGCTTCCCGCCCAACCTTGGCCCAGCAGCGATCCTGCTGCACCTGTCCGGTGACGATGGGGCAGCCGTCTTGAGCTTTTAGCGTGCGGAAACGACCCGAGGTGGTCAGCGCGCCGATGGCCAGGTTCCAGCCGCCGTTGGTCGACACGAACGCACACCCGTCCATCCGGCTGCAGTTGCGGATCGTCCACGGCATCACGACGGCGAACGTGACCGCCAGGCAGACGCCAGCGAGGAGCACCGCACGCAGGCGCTTCCCACCGTGAAGCAACGCTGACAGCGGTGCTGCCAGCAACACGGAAGGCCTGACCAGAGTCGCCAGGCCGAGCACGATCCCGCCATACGCCGAGCCTCTCAGCTGGTTTCGGCGAGAGTAAATCAGCAGCGCCGCGCTGCTCAGGAGCAACGCCGTGAGCAGCTCGTTCATCACCACCGCGCTGTAGGCGATCAGCCCTGGGTGCAGGGCGATCAGCGCTGCGGCGACGCGAGCGCGGTTGGTGCTCAAGAAGCAGCGGCCGAGGCGATGCCCGACGGCGATCTGCAGGGCGCCGATCGCGGCGTTGGCGATGGGCGCTACCAGCAAGCCACGGCCGAAGACGACGTACAACAACCCGAGGAATGCGCTGTAGCCAACGGGGTAGTGGCACCACGCCTTCCACACCGCCTGGCCACCGACGATCACATCTTCCGAGTAGCCGAGCCCTTCGGCGATGCGTGTGGCGCCAAAATGGTAGTAGTGGCCGTCCCACACTGGCTCTCGGGACCAAGCGATGGCCACGTACAGTCGGGGTAACAAGCCCAGCAAGCTGACGACCAGGGTGAATCCCCAGTCCGGGCTCTGGGTGCTGCTCCTCGCTTCTGGTTCAGAGACCAATGGAGCTCACTTTCACGGATCGACCCCGTGTGCCTGGCGCCATGCGCGATGTCGCTTGAGGTAGCTGCGGCTGACCTGGGCCGGGTCGATCTTGAGGTACTTGGCCACCTCTTGGACGAAGCCGCGGGTGTACACCGATGCAGGCAGGCTCCTGAAGTCTTCTTCTTCGATCGCCTTGAGGTGGGAGACGCTGATCTTGGTTCTGTTCGCGATCTCTTCGATCTCGATGCCCTGGCTCTGGCGTACCTTCTTCAGCAGCGCGCCGCTGAACTCCGTTTCCGGGTGGATTTCTCGAGCCAGTTCGGCGCGCAGCATCGCCCGTTCAGCTGCTAGAGCCGCGTCCACTTCGGGGCGCGGGGGCTGCTCCCCGGCTTCTTCCTCGGGGAAGGTCGACTTGTCGTAGGCACGGCGGCGTATCGGATCGAGCAGGGTGTCGTACGCTTCATCGACCCTCGCCCGCTCCCGCGCCAGCTCCTCGTCGGTGAGCAACGATGTCAGCGGGAGGCTGTCCTTCTGGTAGATCTCGCGCTGGCGCTTGTATGCACGGCGCAGCTCCTCGTCACTGGCGCCGCGGTGGGTCCAGAGTACTTCGTACAGGTTGGGCTCAGCCGGTACGATGGGCACTGGCGTCGCGACCTTGGTTTGCTCGCGGGTCGTGGCGAGCGCCAAGATGCGCCGCGCGATGCGCTCGATGTTGCGCGCGGATTTGCTGGTCGGCGAGTCGATCAGCAGCGGACGGCGCCTCACGACCGAGAGCCACACCGAGTCCTCTTGCTCGATGTGCCCAACGTAGTCGAACTCCACTCCCAGGTAGCGCCTGCTCATGTCGCACATGGCGGTGCCGAGGTCGTTGTCCGTGCGTAACCGCGCGGAATTGACTACCAGGCGCGGCCGCAGCTTGGCCAGCTCAGCCGCCGCTAGCTCGGCCACGGATGTGTCGTAGCGCGCGATTGCGCGCACCATCTCGATTGGCGAGGGTAGCGGCGGCAGCGGATCTTGGGCGCGCTCCACCATGCGCACCTTGAAGCGGTCCTTGATCAGGGTGCGGCGCAACTTGCGCTGGAAAAGTGCTCGAACGAAGCGGTATGTGGCTTCGACGCTGGGAGGCTCAGGGGAGGTGACGCAGAGGCCAAGGTCTGCGGTCAGGAACAGGTCGAGGGTGGCGGGCGTCGTCCCGGCTCCAAGGTCGAGGATGACGTAGTCGACGTCTAGCTGCCGCAGGCGAAACGCCCAGCGCGCCTTGCGACCCGGGCGCAGCGGCACGGTTGAATTCCTCGAGTACGCCTGGGGCAGGAGCAGCAGTCCTGGCACTTGAGTTTTGATCGGCGTCAGCTCTTCTTCTTCGGGAGCGTCTTCGTCGTTGCCCGCTCTCGGCATCGCCTCGCCCAGCATCGTGTGCAGGTCCGCACCAGCCGGGTTGGCGTCTGCCAGGACAACCGTGCGGCCGAGCTGCGCCAGATAGACACCCAAGTTGATGGCCACGATGCTCTTGCCGACACCTCCGCGTCCGCCAGCGACGGCGATCACGTGGCGGACCACTCGCGGTGCTTCCGCGCCAGGTCCGCTATCCGGGGGCGGCTCCGATGGATATAAGCTTCCGCTAGACATGAGGTTTGGGCAGAGGCGGGATCGCCGCGTCAGCTGCAAGGAATCGCGCTGACGAAGGCGCAAACAGAGAACGAGTTGGAGCGCGCCTGGACGGCGCGAACAGACCGCGATTCAAGTGACTTCGTCCAGTGGAGGCGCGAATAAACCACACAGTGGCTTGGTTGAGCGCTGGTTACTTTCTGCATCGACGCGGGGCCGGCTCGCATGTAACGCAGATCCGCCTCCGAATCGACCGGCCCGCGCGATCGCTGACCGCAGACCGGGTAGCATTGCGACAAACCTCACACTAGAGTCCCCAAACCATGCCCTCGCTCAGGTCCGTCCTCGGCACAGCCGTGCTCGCGCTTCTGCAATTGAATTTCAGCACTTGCAACCGCGAGAGTCAGGGAGATGGCACCACGCCAAGCGCGGACTCTGCGACCGTGGAGAACGTCGAACTGCCTGGCTTCGACACTTCCGAGCTGACCCGACGGGAGCAGCGGGAGTGGTCTACCTATGTCAGCGACCTGTTGGCGCCTTGTCCTGATCAGCCTGTCAGCATCGCCCAGTGCGTGAAGGAATCTCGAAAGTGCGAGGCGTGCAAGCCAGCGGCGGACTTCTTGCTGACCCAGGTGCGCAGGGGTCGCGCCCGGTCCCAGGCAGAGGCAGCGTTTCGGATTCGCTTCTCCACGGACGAGGTCAAGCCAATCGAGATCGGCCAGTCACCGGCCCGAGGTCCCAAGGACGCTGCGGTGACCGTCGTGGAGTGGGCGGACTACGAGTGCCCCCACTGTGGAATGATGGCCCCAGTCCTCGACCAGCTCGTGGAGCGGTTCCCCGGTCAGGTACGCTTGGTATTCAAGAACTACCCGCTGAGCATGCATGAGCACGCTGAGATGGCTGCTCGCGCTGCAGTTGCCGCGGGGAAGCAGGGAAAGTTTTGGGAGATGCACGACCTGCTGTTCAGCAAGCAGGCCAGCTTCACGGGTGAGTTCGCCCAGTTCGCCAAGGAACTCAACCTGGACGTGAAGCAGTTCCGCAAGGACATCGAGAGCGATGAGGTCGCCGACGTCGTCGCTGAAGACAAGAAGCAGGGCGACAAGTTGGGCCTCGAAGGTACGCCGATGATCTACATCAACGGGCGCTACTTCAAGAGCCCCTACTTCGAGACCACGGAAGATCTCGACGACTTCGTGCAGCTGGAGATCAAGCTGCGCACAGGCAAGGACGTGAAGCCCAAGCCGTTGCCCAAGGCTCCGGCCAGCGCCGAAGAGCCGGGCGACACCCAGCCCGTGGCTGCCCCTTCGGGAGCGAAGACCGCGCCGTCCACCAAGCCAGCGCCGTCTGCTGTCAAAGCGCCCAAGTAGACCATGAAGTCCGGAATGGAGGGCGAGGGGTGTTTCCCCACGGGACGCCACTATCCCGGTATCGCCCACCTGCTGCGAGTCGTCGCTAGCGGTCTGGCTGATGAGTTCGATGGCCAAACGGAGATGCACCGTTTGCCTGTGGTGAGCATCGACACCGAGACGACTGGTCGCGACTCGACCGTGGATCGGGTGGTCGAGGTCGCGTGCGTCATCTATCGAGAGGGCCAGGTCGTTGCCCGCCACGACTGGCTCGTCAACCCAGGAATGCCGATCCCCAAGGAAGCGTTCGACGTCCACGGCATCAGCGACGACGACGTGAAGGACAAGCCGCCCTTCTCGGCGGTGGCCCTGGAGATCTTGGAGGCCATGCGGCAGGGCGTGCCCCTGGCCTACAACGCGGACTTCGACCGTGACTTCCTGCACGCCGAGTTCGCGCGTTGCAATCTCAACGTGCCCGACCTCCCCCCGGCCGCCCGCAAGGGCGTGGAGTGGCTCGACCCACTCACCTGGGCGCGCGAGCTGCAGAAGGAGGAGAAGAGCAAGTCCCTCGGTGACGTGTGTGAGCGCCTTGGGATCGAGATCGGGCGAGCGCATCGTGCGACCGATGACGCCGAGGCGGCGGCCAAGGTTCACGGCATCTTTGCGACGGACTCGCGGGTTCCGCGCAACTATGCGGCCTTCGTCCTGGAGCAAAAGCGTCTCGGTCGCATCTTCGAAGACGAGCGCCGCATGTGGCGTCGCGGCTAGCGCCCCACTGGCGCGGAATCCGCGCCCGCCCGCAGTCGTTTCCGTGATGACTATGATGATCTTGGCGGTCGGCGCTGCAACGCTTGGTAGCCTTGCCACGATGAGTCCACGCACCCGCCGCGTGTTCCTGGGGTTAGGACCTCTGTTGCTGCTCCCGAGCTGCGGCGGGGAGCGACGTCCAGCGCAAGCTCCTGACACCATCCTGGTAGGCACCGAGAAGGCCCCGGAGGCCCTGGAGCCCGACGCGGCTCCTGACGTCAGAGCCGTCATTGTCTGGTCACGCCCCGATGGCTCGGAGGAAGCCACGAGCTACTGGCTGGATTCAGACGCAAACATCCAGCGCCAGCGCCCGGGGATCTGGTTGCTGGCTGACGAACACGAGTGGGAGTTCAAGCCGGCGAGCGGTCGCATGCCGGTGTTCGAGTGTGATGCCGTCATGGGAGGAACGGCGGCTGAACCAACCGATCACAAAGAGACTCTGGTCCCAGGCTTGGTCGAGGCGAAGAGTCGCCGCGCCTGGCAGCTCTGGGACTTCCCCACCCCGGGGCCTGATGAACGCTACAGCGACTACAGCCAAAACGTTGGCGTGATCGCGCTGGCCGGGCGCTACCTGGTGTTGGCCAACTTCACCTGGATGTACGGCTGCGGTGCCCACGGCTTCAGCGTTGCCGAGTACACCGCCTTCGACCTCGTGACCAAGCAGAAGCTCTCACTGCTTTCTCCTGCGGAAACACGGGAACTCAACGGGCACGAGCAGGCGCGAGCCGTGGAGGCATTCAAGGCTGCAGGTGACGGCTTCGACGAACCGACGGAGGAACAGGTGACCTTGATCAACGTGATCCCAGAGGTTACTCGCGAGGGAAAGCAGCGCGCTCAGCTCGTCTTCTCCATCGGTACTTGCTACGCGTGTACGCACGGCGAGGGATCCAGCTACACAGCGACCACTCGCGTGGTCGCTGAGCAGCTGCCCCGCAAGCTGGCCGAACAGCCGCTGCCGCAGGTAGTGGCGCGATTCGCACAGAGCCACGCCGTCGCTGGCTGGTCCGCGCACTAGTCACTCCAGCTCGAGCTTGAAGTTGAGCCCCCTCCCCGAACCCAGCGAAACCGCGCCTTGGGAACTGACGCGCGGGTGCGAAAGGCTGCGCCGTGCCAGCGCCGGCACTTGCTGCAGTGGCAGTTGAAGATAGGGCCAAGCTCGCCATCGATTTCGTACGCGATCGTCCCACACAGGCATTTCCCAGTCAGCATCGGGCCTCCTCGTGGAGCGCAGCTTGGTACGCGAGGATGCCGGAAAGCCCAGTATTTTCCAGGAGCCGTGAGGTCCAGCGTCGCCCAAGCGTGCCCCCGAAGGGACGTACGTAGATAATCCGAGCATGGGGCGAGTTCTGGCGGCGGTTTGCGCGGCATGCGTGTGGTTGGTCGGGTGCTCAGGGGACGATGGAGGAGGCCGTTCGGGGGGCGCCGGTGGCGCGGGAGCCGGCAACGGGGGCACTACGAGCGGCGGGGCGGGCAGCGGTGGAACGTCTGGGGCCGGCGGCTCAAGTATCCGTACGGAATCGTGCGGCAGCTGGCTGCCCGTGGCGGAAACGAGCGTCTCTATCACCAGCCTGAGCACGAGTCAGGACAGCCTCTTCGTCGCCGGTAGCTACGACGGCGTCGTCGACCTCGGAGTGGGGTCTGGCGGCGGTCAAACAGCCACATCGACGACCGGCTTCGTGATCGCGCTGGCTCAGACCGACTTGACGCCCAAGTGGCGCTTCGAGCTGTTCGACTCTGCGCTGACATCCCGAATCTTCAGTGTCGCCGCGTTGCCCGACGGGGATGTGCTTGTGGTCGGCGGGCAGCGAGAGGAGGCGGTCGCAGCCAGTCTGACCCTGGCGCGGTTGAGCGGCGCGGACGGCAGTGAGGTTTGGCGCAAGACCTTTAATGTTCCGTACGGCAACGCTTTCGTGCCTGTGTTCGTGCGCCAGCTCGGGAGTTCGGCGTATCTGTTCGCAAAGCTCACCAAGATCGAAGAACTCAGCTTGCCGCCCAGCAACGATCCCTGGATCGCTCAGCTCGACGCTGATGGAGCCTTCGGCTGGGCCGTGAGCCTGCCGAAGCCCGACGTTGGACTGGACCGCATGGAGTTGGTGCCGACCCCTGTCGGGGATTTGGCGCTGCTCCTGTCGGCTGACGACGGCACTGGCTTTCAGAGGCGCACGTCCAGCATCACAGGCGTGTCCGCGGCAGACGGTGGGGTGAGTTGGACGACCACCTTGGATTACGTGGATCTGCGTCGAGCACTGCCCTTTGGAGGGAACATCGTGGTGTCGGCGGAGCTGGACGGGTCGTCCGTTGATCTCGGTGGTGGCAATCAGAGCTCGGTCAATGGGTGCCCGCTGATCGCATACGCGCCGTCTTCGGGCACGTACGTCTGGCACGCGGATGTGCCGACGCTCTCGAGGGTCGCGCTGGACTCCGACCTGGAAATGCTGGCTGCAGAGGGCGACTTTGCGTACGCGTGCAGCCAGGGCTTGGTGTGTGGTCGCTACGACCGGGGAGGGAACGTGGAAGCCTTCCCGCTGTTCGAGCACCTGCCGCGAAACAGCCTGACCGGTGGCCTCCAGATGGTGTCGGGGACACCGAAGCGTCTATTCGCAGCGCTCACGTTCAGGGATGCCGGTCGCGGAGTCACCTGTGTGAGCCTGCCCTGATCTCAGGGCCGGGGCTGGCCGCAGAACCTGGCGCACCCTAGGCGCCGCGTACGCCGTGCATGCGCATCAGCTGCTTGGTGCCTTCGCTCAGAGGGACCCCGGCGAGGTCGAGCTGCTCGACGCACCAGTTGACTCCGTCCGGAAATGTCGCG
>JAUILJ010000309.1 GCA_030433055.1 Polyangia bacterium | reverse complement strand
TCGGCGAGCTCCCGATGGATGTGCAGCCCAAGCTCTTGCGTGTGCTCGAAGCAGGTGAGTACCGGCGAGTGGGCGGCAACCGAGGCCTGACGAACGAGGCGAGGATCATCGCGGCGACGAAGCGGGATCTAAAGCAAGAAGTGGAGCGCGGAAAGTTCCGCGAGGATCTATACTTCCGCTTGGCCGTGGTTCCCTTGACGGTGCCTCCACTGCGTAGTCGTAGGGAGGACATCCCCCTGTTGATCGAGCACTTCTTGCGCCTGGCAAAGAAGCGCGACCCTCAGGCTTCCGAGGTTCACCTCGACAATCAAACGATTGCTGCGCTCGCCGCGCACGACTGGCCGGGAAACGTACGCGAACTTCGCAACGTCCTGGACCGCGCCCTCTATCTCGCGACAGCGAGCGGCGAGAGCGAGCTGCGCCTGGTGGATCTGCCGGTCACTCCCACCGCGAGCCACGGGGAATTCAGCTTCATCGCGGGTCGCAGCTACCGTGACACCCGTACCTCCTTCGAGGCTGAGTTCGAGCGTCGCTACGTGACGTGGTTGCTCGAGCGCCACGCAGGCAACATCAGCGCGGCCGCGCGCGAGGCTTCGATGGATCGCAAGCACCTCTACGACCTGGCGAAGAAACACGGCCTGCGCGGCAAGAGCAGCAAAGACGCCAAGGACTGAGCGCGGCCGACCTCCACGAAGTGTAGGCGCACCCGACAGCTCACGGGAGCGAGCGGCGCGCCGTGAGCGCTCGGGCCAGACTAAGCGCAACCTGGGGCGGATAGCGTGGAGCTAGAACGACGCGCCTAACCCCACGGAAGCAACCGTCGCGAACGTGTCGCTGACGTTCCCACCCGCCCAGGTGAACTCGTCCAGGTTCGTCTTGATCACGTCGAGACCGAAGCTCGCATCCATGTCCAGGAACATGCCGATCACCCGATCCCCGGAGCGGCCATGGAAGTTCATCAGCACTCGCCCTCCCAGCAAGTAGGAAGAGAGCGGTGAAAGCTCGCGATCGCCGGTCCAGTACTGACCGCGGGGGCCATACTTGGGCTCGCCGCCGGTGTAGTCATCGCTCCAGAACAGCGCCCCGGTTTGGCTGTAGTAGCGCCCCCGCACCAGCAAGCGGAGCCACTTCAGAATGTAGCGCTCCGCTTCCAGCTCGTAGGTCTGGCTCAGCACGTCCCAGGTATCGCTGTAGCCACGGACACCCAACCCGATCGCGGTATCCATGCCCTTGATGTAGTAGCGCATGCGCAGAGCTGCGGCGCCGCGAGCGCGGTTCTCGGGGTGGTGCTCCTGAGCGAGCTGGCCGCCGGACCCGATCACTACCGCGCGGTAAGGGTTGCCGAGGAAGCCGTGCTGCAGACCACCGGTGAGCACCAACTGCGTGGTGAGCACCGGCGTCCAGCTCTGCGTCCAAGCACCCTGGAAACTGTCGAGGTCGACGTCGTCCGTCTTGCGATCGTCGGCGCTGGTGAAGCAGCCTGTCGAGCTATCCAGGCGCGGACGCAACGTGGGTGACAGACTGTCCGCATAGTTGACGTTGCACACCTGGTCGAAGCCCCGTGAGTACGAGAGCTCGAGGCGCGTGTTGCGCTTCAGAAACTCCGTCGCGCCAGAGACGCTGATGGACTGAGACCGGTAGTCGCTCTCGGTGCCATAGCCGTAGGTGACGCTGAGCGTGGTTTCTTTGCGGCGAAGGGTGATCCCACCGCTCGCGACATGACGCACGTCAGTGACGGACGCGTGGGACACGATGTCAGGTGAAATGCCCCCGGACTTGGTTGGCTCGCTGGCCCCAGAGACGATGTCCGCCTCGTAGCCCGCGTGGACACTCAGCGCATCCCACGGCGTCACCGACGGGTTGAGCACCGTCATCTCGCTGTCCGGCGAGGGCTCGCTGAAGACCGTGGTCCGCACGTCGACATCGGCGACCTGGGCCTGCGTCTCTCCTGCCCCGGCGAGGGCGAGGACCAGCGCCCCAACAGCCACCGAACTGACGCGGGCAGCCAGACGACGCACGCGACCGTGGCGACGACGCTCAGGGCTTTGGATGACTCGAGACACGACTTCTAACACCTACTCTGGCCAATCCGCTTGCGCGATCAGTTGCACCCGCAGCCACCGCCCTCGACGGAGCCGCCCCCAAAGGAACCTTCACGGTTCTCCAGCACGTGCTGCCTCGCCGCTTCCTCTTCCGCGTTGCCATCGAAGCGCATGATGGGATCCGCGAGGATGGCCCGTTGCTCCGGCCTCACGGTGACACAGCCGACGCTGCTCGTGCAGGCGACTCCGATCAACAACAGCTTGGTAACTTTCCCCATGGTAACCGCCCTTAGAAGTAGGTCCCCAAACCGCCGAAGTAGCCTTGCGTGTTGCGGTAGCTATCCTCGGTGAACAACACGGTGTTGTTGGCCTCGATGCGAATCAGGATGCGCCAACGCAGGCTGATGAGGAGGCCCCCACCGGCGCGCGCGTGGTACACCGTCTCGTCCTTGAGCACGAAAGCGTCCTCGTTCGGCACCGTCTTGTAGCCCCCTCCGCCCAGGTGCAGAAACGGCGAGACGGCCCAGTCCGGCGCGAGATCCAGCGTGCCACCAGCGCCGAACAGGATCCCCTTCCCTTCGGAGTTGAGGTGCATGCCCACGTAGCCCTCGAGCGCGATGGCTGGAGCCAGCACGAACGCGGGTCGGATCTCCGAGTAGCCGTTCTTGTCGAACACACCACCCATGATCGCAAAGCCGGCACGAGCGCTCTCGAGGGCCGGGGGAGAGAAGAAGCCGGGTGTGCCGGGACGATCCACCTCGTCTTCACCAATCGCTACCGGCTCGACGGTGTCCCCGAGCACGTAGGCCGTGCGACCATCCTCGAGCACCACCTGGAGCCAGAAGCCATTTCCCTCACGCCCGGTGATCAGGAAGGCCTCGCCCCTTTCCGCGCGGTAAATGACGCGATGAGTGATACCAGGACCACTTCGCAGCTCCGTCTCGGCAACGACGACCCGCGCAAACGCATCCGGCTCGTCCTGAGCTGCGGCACCCCCCGCCCAGGTCATTAGGCCCGCTAGGCAGACGAGGCACGCCGCCGCGCGCATGAAATTGGAGGAGGTACGAGCTCTCATTGGCTGGAGAAGCGCTCCGCCCAATCCCGGATGACCTGAGCATCGGAGCTGTCGGGCGCGAAGATCTGCCGTGGGTGTGCGGTCGTCCCGGTGGGACGGTTGAACAACGGAGCCAGGTCCGGATCCCGGCGCATCTGGGTCTGAGCAGCCTGATAGTTGTCCCGGGCGGTGTTGCTTGGACTGATACCTGGGGTACCGTTCTGACAGCTGTCGCCGACCAGCGGCGAATAGTCCCGCAAGCGGAAGTTGGTCACGTTGAAGTGGCAGCCGCCCGCAGGATCCGATCCCGCTCCGGGGCCGCACCCATTCTTGAACAGGACCGGCTCGACCTGGCAGTAGTAGAAATCCTCGTCGAAGACGACGTCGGCAATCTGAAAGTCCTGACCTTCGTCCACCGTGCCGCATGCACTGCTGGGCACGAGGACCCCCAGCAACACAGCCGCCGTCGCTAGACGCAGCCCCACGCCGCCGAACCACCTCAGGAGTCGCGCCGGCCGCCGGTCGCTCAACCGCGCCTTTGCTGCCCTTCGCCTCGCCACCGAGACCCGCAACCTCACGGGATCGGACGCTACCACAAACCTCGAATGTAGACGGGGGTTTGCACCGGCCTCTGGTACGAAAGCGGTCGAGCCACGCACCAGGACCCACATAAATAAACCCAAGCGACACCAAGTCCTTGAAGAGCAGGGCGCGTAAGGCTAATCAGTTGGCCCCTTCAAGCAGAGGTAGTAGGTTATCCTACATCGCCACACCCTTGGCCTGAAGCTCAAGGTGGCGACGAGCACTCAAGCTCCCCTGCTCGAGACGGAGACGCGATGAAGCTGAATTTCTGGTACCTCGCCGCCCTACTCCCCCTAGCCCTCGTGCTGTCGAACGGCGCATTCGGGGCGCAGTTCGCGGTGATCGGCATCACGCTCGGCATCTTCTTCGGGACCCTCTCCCTTCGCAAACCCCGGCCTGCTGACGCGACGGGAACCAACCCCAGCGTCTAGTACGCTGTTGAGCGCTGCCTGCGAGATCGCGGCGTCGCGCTGACGCACGGCAGCGGAGAGTTTGGTGAACGAAGGAGCGACGCCCAAGCCCGCCAGGGATCCGCGCACAGCGAGCGAGCACCGTCAGGCGCTCGACCGCGCACGTGGTGCTGGGCTGGGGCGCGTCAAGCGTCTGGACGAGTTCTCGCTGCACGACACCGAGGCGATCCGGATCATTCTCCAGGGCGGCTCGGTCATCGACTGGCACCGCCTCAACCTCGAGTCTCCAGACGAGGCGCGGCAGCTCCTCGTCAATCACGACCTGGACCCCGACGACCCCATCGATCGGGAGTACATCGAGTACATCAAGCGCGAGGCCATCGCCTACCTGAGGCGAAACTTCTCCTTCGCCATCCCCCGCCCCGTCGAACAGATGTCGATGGAGCAGCTCATGCTTCTTGCCTCGGGGAAAGGTCATCGGCAGCTCTGCGCCTGCACCATTCTCAAGGCGGTCCAGATCATCAACCACCTGACTGGGCGCGAGCTGTTGTTCCGCCTGCCGGTCAGCGACCGCGAGCTCTTTCACTTGGTGGAGGAGAAAGTCTATCGCGTGGTCGGCACGATGCTGAGCCAGGGCTTCCCGATCACGGAGTTCATGGGAGGGCGCAAGAGCCTGGACTCGATGTACACCAAGCTGCTCTCGAAGCCCGAGTCAACGGCGGCAGCGATCTACGACAAGCTGCGTTTCCGCATCGTGACTCGCGAACCGGAAGACCTCCTTCCGGTCTTGCTTTACCTCACGGAACAGCTCTTCCCGTTCAACTACGTCGTCCCCGGTGAGAGCGTCAACAGCATCGTGGACCTGACTCACTACATCGAGTCGAACGCTCAGCTGTTGCGCCATTCGAAGGACCTGCAGCATCCCCTCGACCCGAGCAGCAGCCAGAATCGCTTCAGCGCTGACACCTACCGCGTGGTGAATTTCATCGCGGATATGCCGGTACGCGTGCCTGCGCACATCATGGAACTCGCTCCCCCGGGCTCCGAGGAGCTCGGCCGCACGGTGTACATGCTGTGCGAGTTTCAGTTGCTCGATTCTCGCACTGAGGCCTCGAACGAAGCGGGTGAAGCGAGCCACGACGCCTACAAGGCGCGGCAGCGCGGCGCCGTCGCGCGACGCCTGCGCCTGGGTGCACGCGCCGCGATGCGCCCGGTGCGCCCGCAAACGGGCCCTACGGAATCACGCCCCGACAATGAGCCGGTACCCGCCAGCACCAGCAAGCCCCCGCGCCGCACCGGGCGCACCGCTGGCCCCCCGCCACCGCCCGCGGCTCGAAGAAAGAGCCACAAATCGCGCAAACGTCGCCGCTGACGCGCCTGCGCATGTAATGCGCCGTTCCTAGCGGAATCCCTCCGCCCCGGCGCGAGCCGAGTACGGCTCCGATGCCGGACCCCTGGGAGCAGGCTCGCTCGAGCCCGGAGCGCCGAGCGTCGGCTGCTCGCGCGGGAGGCTGACCGATGGGGGGACCAGAAACGTCCGACGGCGCGCCCAGACGCGTTGCCCCGGGCTGCCTGAGCCTGTACGGATCGGCTCATGCGTATTCCCGCTTCGAGGATCCCAGCGCTCTCGCGCGACATGACGAGCGCCTTGCTCTCTGATGGCGACGTGGAGTCCGAGTCACCCAAAGAGCTTCAGAAAGACATCGAAGCGGTACTGGCCCAGTACATGCGCGACGAACAGGCGGTCACCGACCGCGCGCGAGAGATCATGGACGCTCGGCGCCTGCCAAGCTCGGAGCTGGGCAAGATGAAGCGGCTGGTCGCGGATGAACGCAAGTTCAAGCTGGGCGACGAAGCGGTGGACTACATCCTCGATCAGCTGATCGAGTTCTTGATGCACAGCCACAACGTAGACGAAATCTACTGTGAAGACGTCGTCCTACGACGCAAGCTGAGGCTGCCCCTCAGGCAGATGTTGGCCGCCGAGGAAAACCTCGAACAAGAAGTGCGGGGTCAACTCAAGCACGTCAAAGAGGGCACCGCGGTGTGGGACGTCGAGTACCGACGCATGATGGAAGACATCAAGCGTCGCAAGGGACTGTGATCCTGAGCGGGAGGAGTACGGCGTGCGTAGCATGACCGGCTTTGGTTTTGGCGAGGCCGACCTGGACAGCGGGCGGGTCGTCGTCGAGATCCGGAGCCTGAACCACCGTTTCCTCGACGTCCGAGTGCGTCTCCCCACGGATCTGCAAGACCAGGCCTCATACCTCGAGCAGCTCGCGCGAGCCGAGCTCGGCCGCGGCCGCTACGACGTCGGTGTTCGGGTCGAGGGCTCGACCGAAGCGCGGTTGTTCTCGGAGGACCGCGCGCGCAGCGTGTATCAAGCCCTAGCGAAGCTCAGAGACGAACTGGCCCCTGGCACCGAGCTACCGGTCAGTGTCCTGGGTCACCTCTCGCACCTGATCACGACTTCCCCAGCGGACACGGAAACCCCCGTGCAGGCTGCCCTCGGTGCAGCCATGAAGCGGGCCCTGAGCGCTCTGATGCAGATGCGGCAGACCGAAGGCCAGAGCCTGCGCCAGGAGCTGGAGGGTCGCTTGGCCAGCGCCCGATCCGCCGCAGCGCGGATCGCCGAGCGCGCTCCCGAAGCCATCACCCACCAGCACCAACGGCTCAAGGAGCGGGTCGCGCGCCTCCTTCATGACACCGGCGCGCAGCTCGATCCGAGTCGCCTGGCGCAGGAGGTGGCGTTGCTGGCGGACAAGAGCGACATCACGGAGGAGCTGGTACGCCTCGACAGTCACTTCGACCAGTTCGAGAGCCTGCTCGCCGCGCCGGATGCCGTGGGTCGCCGGCTGGACTTCTTGCTGCAAGAAATGGCACGAGAGTCGAACACGATTGGTGCAAAGAGCCAGGACGCCGGGCTCAGTCACTTGGTCGTCGAGCTCAAAGCGGAGGTCGAGCGGCTGCGGGAGCAGGTTCAAAATGTCGAGTGAGAACGCTCATGGCGGCGGTCCGTTGTTGCTGATCTTGTCCAGCCCGTCCGGCGCTGGAAAGAGCACGCTCACGCGGCGCGTCCGCGACCAAATCGAAAACCTCGAGTTCAGCGTCTCCCACACCACACGCTCTCCCCGCGCCGGTGAACAAGACGGCCGCGAGTACCACTTCGTCACTCGCACCCAGTTCGAGTCCGACGTTCGCGCGGGACGGTTCCTCGAGTGGGCGGAAGTCCACGGGAACCTGTACGGGACGAGCGTGGCTGAAGTCGAGCGCGCGGGGCACGCGGCGGGCGTGATCTTCGACGTCGATCATCAAGGTGCGCGGATGATCAAGGCGCAGCGCCCCGACGCCGTGGGCGTGTTCATCCTTCCACCGAGCATGGAGATCCTGCTCGAGCGCCTGCGCGGGCGCGCAAGCGAGGACGAAGCGACGGTGCAGCGGAGGTTCCGCGTCGCCCGTGAAGAGATCGCCCACTACGGGCTCTTCGACTACGTCCTGGTCAACGCAGACCTGGACAAGGCGACCCTGGATTTGACGAGCATTTTCCGCGCTGAGTGGTGCCGCCGACGACGGGCCGCGCAGCACGCCGAGCGTTTGTTGAGCGCCGCCCGCGACCTTCCCACGGTCGAGGGCGCTGATTGATCTAGCAGGTACCGCCATGCTAGGCCCCCTACCGTGACCTACATCCTTGGTGTGATCGGCGGTAGCGGCGTCTACGACATTCCCGGCCTCGAGTCGGTGACGGAGCGTCGCTACACGACTCCGTTCGGCGATCCAAGCGACACGGTCACCGAAGGCACGCTGAAGCTGGACAGCGGCGACGTGAAGCTCCTGTTTCTCCCGCGTCATGCGCGGGGGCATCGGGTTTCGCCGACGCACATCAACTATCGCGCGAACATCTGCGCCCTCAAGCAGCTCGGCGCCACGCACCTGATCAGCCTGTCGGCGGTGGGTTCGATGCGAGAGGACGTGGTGCCCGGCGACGTCGTGATCGTCGATCAGTACATCGACCTGACCAAGCAGCGGATTTCCACGTTCTTCGACCAGGGCGTGGTGGCTCACGTCGGCTTTGCCGATCCGACCTGCGGCGTCCTGGGCGCCGCGGCGGCCAACGCCGTCGAGGCATCCGGCGGGAAGGTGCATCGCGGCGGCACCTACGTCTGCATGGAAGGTCCGCAGTTCTCTACCCGTGCGGAAAGCGCGCTGTATCGCAGCTG
>JAUILJ010000308.1 GCA_030433055.1 Polyangia bacterium | reverse complement strand
TGGAGATGTACGGCGTGGGAATGGTGGAAGCGGAGCCAGCGCCGCGCTGCGCCCTCGGGCGCGCCCGGCTGCTGCAGAACCTGGGAGAAGCTGCCAGTGACGCCTTGATGGAGGCGCGCGAGCGCATCGTCGAGGCCGAGGCCGATGAGCTCCTCCCCATCCTGGCTGCCTGCGAACGAAGGGAGAACTGAACCATGGAAGTTACAGCGAGCGGGGGTGCTGGCGTCGTTGCCGCACCCCCGGGAAACAATACAGTGGGCGGGGCCGACCTGAGCCAGGTGAGCCTGCTGCCGCTCACCGGTGAGGATGGCTTGATGGCCTTGTTCGCCTTCCAGAGCGCGGATAGGGCCATCAACATCAAGTCTGCGAGCAAGCAGACTGCAAACAATCATCAGCTCCGCAAGCAAGCGCTGGAGAAGCTGCGCAAGGCGATCGCAGAGGCCGCGGAGGCCAAGAAGCGGGGCGGCTTCTGGAGCAATGTGGCGAGCGTCGCGTCCACGGTAGGCAAGCTCGCTGCGGTTGCTGGCTGCGTGGCCGCGGTGGTCGCCAGCGGAGGTGCGGCGGCCCCCGTGGTCGCGTTGGCGCTCTCGTCTGGCGCGTTTCTCCAGGGCGAGACGCAGATCATGCAGAAGCTCGGGATGAGCGACGAGGCGGCGAACTGGACGACCCTCGGTATGAGTCTGGCCGGTGGCGGTGTTGCCGGCGCCACGACGATGGGCGTGGGCCAGGGCGTCGCGATGGCGGCGCAAGGCACCGCTACGGCTACCGCCGGGGTGGCGACCATCCAGGCAGGTGAAGCCAACGCCCACGCTCAGCAGAAGATGGCAGACGCCGAGGCTGCCAAGGTTGATGCCGCACGGATGCAGCGCCTGCAGCAGGTGTTGCTCCAGGCGCTGAAGGACGAGGACGAGGGGTCGGAGCGGGTGCTGGGCAGCATCCGCGGCTCACTGGACGAGCAGCAGCGCACGCTGGAAGCGTGCTTCTACCGGAGGATCTGAGCATGGGCGGAATGACCATCGATGGGGCCGGAGCGACCCAAGGCGTTGACCTCGGGGAGCCATACGTCCCCACGGAAGCTGAGGCAGCGGATGCGCTGCTCCCCTCACCCCAAGCCAGCCTCGAACCCGGGTCCGTGCTGGCGCTGGTTGCGTTGCTCACCAAGAGCCACCAGGCAGATCGCGCGAGCTCGCGCAAGCAGGCCATGATCGAGGAAGCCAACATCATGCAGGAGGCGCGGGCGAGGATTGCCGAGTTGCGCGCCCGGGCCGACGACATGCGCAGCGCCGCTTGGGCTTCCGGAGTCTCTCAGATCGCCGCGGGAGCCCTGACCGCGACGGGGGGAGTCCTCAAGGCGAACGCTGCCTGCAAGCAGCTCGACGCCCAGGCTAACCTCGCGGAAGCGCAAGCTCAGGCCAGCGCCAGCGGTGTTGGGCAAGCCTCTCCCGAGCTGGAACAGGCCCAGGCGGCCGTGGATATCGCCAAGGCCCAGAGCCAGTGGGCCGATGGAGCGAGCATGGTGCTCGACGGGGCGGGCGGCGGCGTCTCCGGCGGCGGCGCGATCCTCAAGGGCCAGTACGACGCCTCGGCCGCCGACCACGACGCCAGCGCCGAAGAACACCAGGTCAGGTCCGATGCCGCCGACCGCCGCGAGCGGCTCCTGCGCGACGACGTGGACAAGGCGAGGGATCAGATCCGAGCCGTGATCGACTTCTTCCGTGAGATGACCGACGCCGACAACAAGGCCAAGCAATCTGCCTTGTTCCGCGGGTAGCGGCCCCGGCACGCTCCAATTCAGAGCCCTCCGGCGTATCGGGGATCGCTATACTGCGCGGCATGAAGCTCGAGGGTTCGTGCCACTGTGGGAAGGTGCGGTTTCGGCTCGAAAGTCACGAGCCGGTGCCATATCAGCGCTGCTATTGCTCCATCTGCCGAAAGACCGGCGGCTCTGGCGGCTACATGATCAACCTGGGTGGGGACGCAGCGACCCTGGAGGTCGAGGGGCGCGAGCACGTGCGGGTGTATCGTGCGACGCTGACTCGTCAGAACGACGCAGGTGAGGTCGAGCACTATCAGAGCCGCCACGAACGCCATTTCTGCGGGGAATGCGGCTCGCATCTCTGGGCCTTCAACAGCCGCTGGCCGGAGCTCGTGCACCCGGTGTCCAGCGCCATCGACAGTGAGCTGCCAGCTCCGCCGGAGACGACGCACATGATGCTGGGCTCCAAGGCGAGCTGGGTCGAACCTCAGGTCGGCGCATCTGACAAGACCTTCGATACGTACCCTCGAACGAGCCTCGCACAGTGGCACGTCGACCACGGATTCAAAGACTGAGGATGCCGGATCAAGCGAAGCCCCTCATCGCGCTGGTGATGATTGTCAAGAACGAGGCTGCAGGGATGCGCCGCACCCTCGAATCCGCGAGGAATCATATCGATCGCTGGTGCATCGTGGATACCGGGTCGACAGACGGCACTCAGGACATCATTCTCGAGGTGCTGGGCGAGCTGCCTGGAGATCTGTACTCGGAGCCGTTCGTCAACTTCGAGGCGACGCGAAACCGCGCGCTCGAGCTGGCTGGAGAGCACGCCGTCTTCAACTTGCTCTTGAACGGCGACGATGCGTTGCGGGAGGGAGCGCAGCTCAGGCGCTTCTGCGATGAGCGTCGCTCCAGCCGAGCGCCCGAGGACGAAGCCTTCCTGCTGCGGGTGCGCTACAGCGAGGAGCTGGTCCACGACTCGGCGCGCATCGTCCGCGCGGCTGCTGGGTGGCGGTACCTCGGTGTGACCCACGAGGTGTTGTGTCATCCAGATCGTTCGCCCCCGAACGAACGCATTCCGGGAGCCTGGATCGAGCACGATCTGCGCCCTGAGGACGACCGCACCCGACGCTGGGAGGAGGATCTGGACCTGCTCAGAGAAGACCTGCAGCGCCGTCCCGGCGACCCGCGCTCCACGTTCTATCTAGCTCAGACCTACGAGTGCCTGGGGCGCCTTGAACAGGCCGAGGGAACGTATCGATCGCGCATCGCTCTGGGGGGGTGGGAGGAGGAAGTCTACGAGTCGATGTTTCGGCTTGGTCGAGTTGGCGAGGCCCTGGGTCTGCCGTGGGCGGAGTGTCAACAGCGCTACCTGGACGCCTTTGCGCATTCTCCTTACCGCGCGGAACCATTGTTTGCGGTGGCGTGGCACTGGTATCAGCAGCAGAACTGGCCGCTCTGCTACCTCTTTGCCAAGCGAGGTTCGGAAATCCCGTTTCCCGAGCAGGCAAGCCTGTTCGTCGATCTCTCCGTGTACGAGACGAAGCTGCTCGACCTGGTCGGTACCGCGGCGTTCTACGTCGGCGAGTTCGCCGCTGGGCGGTCGGCGCTCGAGCAGCTGCTGAAGTCGAACCCCGGTGACCCGCGCCTCGAGGCGAACCTGGAGCTCTATCGCCGATAGCCATCGCCCAGCGCAGGCTCATGGTCCGCTGAAGACGACCAGCAGCGTGAGCACTACCGCGACGACCAAGGTGGCGATGCCCAAGATGGCGACCCAGCGGTTTGCCTTGTGCTCGTCGAGGGCGGATGAAGAGCTGGGGGGTGGGCGATTGCTCGCGCGCACTTCGTGGGCGAAGGCGGCCGCTCGTTTGCGTTCCGTGCTGAGGCGCTCGGCGCGCACCTTGCGCCAGCGAGTCATCACCTCGCGCACGTCGGGTGGCAGCTGGTCGAGCAGGCGGTTGATCTCGGTGAACTCGGTCTTTTCATCGTCGTCCCACAGGCTGTGGAAGACAGGCTTTTGCGCCGGCATCCGCGAATCCGACGCGCGGAGCTCCGCGAGGTGGCTCGCGGCGAGCAGGTCGTCGACGACCGTCTCGTCGTCGGCTGCGAACGCGGGCGGTGGGTCGGTGGCGCGTCGGGCCAGCTGTTCGCTGGGGGGCTTCACCTGGGTGAACTCCGGCCGCCAGTGCTCCTGGGCGCGAGTCGATGCAAACGGCAGCATGGCGAGCCCCATCTCGCGTAGCGAAGGGAAGCGCCCGTCGGGAGTCGGAGCCATTGCCGTGAGGATCACGGCCTCCATCTCAGGGGTCATCTGAGAGCGCCACGCACGGGGGGACTCGAAGGTGCCGAAGGCGATCGATTGCATGAGGTCGTTGCCATGCAGATCTTGCCGCGGCAGACGCCCGGTCATCATCTCGTACAGCGTCACCCCGACCGCGTACTGATCCATGTACGGCTTCACGGGGCGCTCGCCGCGAGCTTGCTCGGGGGACATGTAGTGAGGAGTGCCGATCGCGGTGTCTGGGAGCGTGATGGCGTCCGCGGCGCTCATGGCCTTGGACACTCCGAAGTCGAGGATCTTCGGGGTCGTGCGGCGGCTCCCATCCCGCGCCAGAAAGATGTTCTCCGGCTTGAGATCGCGATGCACGACGCCTTTCTCGTGGCCTGCCCAGACGCCTGCGATGACCGGCAAGAGGATCTGGGCCGCCCGCATTTCGTCGAGCGGGCCCTCGCGATCCAGCAAGTCGGCCAAACTCTCGCCTTCCAGGTGCTCCATCACCAGGAAAGGCAGGCCGTTCAGCTCACCGACGTCGTAGACGTCCACCACGTTCGGGTGCCGGATGAGCGAGGCGTTCTTTCCTTCTCGCAGAAAGCGAGCCCTGACCTCGGGGTGCTCTCGCACCTCGCGACGCAGTACTTTGAGGGCTACCCGCTTGTGCAGGCCCAGATGCACGGCTTCGTAGACTTCTGCTACGCCGCCCATCCCCACCAAGTCGACGACGGCATACCGTCCTAGCGCCGTCCCAGCGGGGATGCTCTGGGTCGATCCACTCAGATATGCCACGAGATCCTTGCGGGCGGGTTAGAGCACCGGACTGTGGAGAGTATCCCAGCGCTCGCGTTGTCGGCACGTTTCATGGCGGCGTCTGGTCGCCATCGCCCAAGGGGCGCCGGGAGTCACTTATCAAAGCCGAGTGATTTCAGCCGATTGTCCGTCCCGGAGCGCGTGAAGCGAGCGCTCGCACACACTGAACAAAGCACGGGTCGTGCTAGGAGGGCCGCCATGTTTGGCACACGTTCACGGTCGGCTTGCCGCGCTTGCTGTTCCACGGAGCGTCGGTCGACGTCTGCTCCGTCGCGCCGCATCGGTTCTCTGGTGATCCTGGCGGGGGCGAGCCTGTGCCTGACCGCGTGCCCCAATCCGAACCTCTACCAAACTGCGCGGACCACGCCGAAGGGCAAGCTCAGCTACAGCATCTCGGCGGAGGCCATCGGAGTCACCGCGGAGACCACGGTCGAGGATAGCAGCGGTAACCGCAGCACCCAGGAGACGACACACGACGTCCCCCTCCCCCCTTCGTTCATGCTGCGCTACGGCCTGAGCGATGACGTGGATCTGGGCTTCCATGTCTACAACTTCGTTTCTCCGGGTTTCGATACCAAGATCAATTTCCTCAAGGATGCAGTCGACATCGCGGTCGACCCTGGCGTGCAGGTCTACCGCGGCAGCGCGGGTGACGAGGACTTCACCGTCGTCTACGCCCACCTGCCGCTCATCCTCGACCTGAACTTCAGCTCCAGCATCAGTATGGTGATAGCTCCGGGCATCACCTACGCTCACTCGTCAATCGACACGAGCACTCAGGACCTGCTCACCGACATCAACAGCAACTCGGGCCTGATCGCGCGAGCGGGGATCGGCTTCGATTTCCGGGTCAGCAAGGGCTTCGCGCTGCACCCCGAGGTGACGTTCCTACGCTCCATCGACGACACCAAGTGGAACACCTACGTCGCCGGGCTCGGCTTCAACTTCGGGAACCTGCCGAGCTTCGCTGATCTCGACGAGTAGGCTCGTCACGCACGCGCGCCCGCGAGGCACTGTGGCTCTCAAGGCACGCGCGCCCGGGAGGCGCCATTCATTCCCCGCGGCAATGAGTGCCCCGAGGCCTATCAGCCTCGCGCCCGCGAGGCACTGTGGTTTGCAGGACACGCGCGCCCAGGAGGCGCGCGAAAAGAGATCAGTGCTTCGAGACACATCAGCCTCGCGCCCGCGAGGCACTGCGGCTTTCAAGGCACGCGCGCCCGGGAGGCGCGCGAAAAGAACTCAGTGAGCTTGAATGCTGATGCGACACTCGTCGCCGCTCGGGAGCCCCCCGCAGACCTTCGCTGCCGCAGGGAGCCAACCGCACTTGCGCTTGCGCGGTAGGCCGATGCGCGTGATCTTGCCAGTCTTCGCGACGATCGCGTCCCAGGTGTCCGCAGTCAGCGGGATCACCGAATAGTCGACGTACTGCATGGGCGCCTTGGCGAAGCCAGCTGCGGGTTTGTCCGGGACGTCGGTACACTCCCAGATCTTCTCCAACCCCTGAGCCTTGAACTTCGCTTCAAAACCGTTCTTCAGCTGGTCGATGTCGACCTTGCTGCGCTTGTAGAACAGCTTGATCTGTGGAGGCTGCGACCCGTACGTGGTCATCGGGATCGCCTTCGTCAGCCCTTCCGTGGGGACATAAGGTTGCCACGGCGCAGGCACCTCGACCTTCTTGCACGCCAGCAGCGCAGCTCCACACACCAACAGGCCAGTAACCGCCGCGCGCTTGTTCATGCCGTGACGCTAACCGCGCAGCAGCGTGTTGAAAACACCGGCCCGTCAAAAATGCAGTTCTTCTAGCCGCGGACCCGCAAGGCGCGCTCGACCAGCACGTGGTCCCCTGTACCCTGAAGCGCCCCCGCACTCTCGATGCCAAGCTCGTGGCCTTTGCCGGCGATCACGATCGTGTCACTCGGGCTCGCGTTGCGGAGCGCCTGGCTGATGGCATGCGCTCGGTCGAGCTGGATCTGGGGGTGAGGCGCGCCTTCAACGCCCCGCAGTCCTCCCGCGATGGCTTCGGCGATCGCCTGCGGTGACTCGTCTCTGGGGTTGTCGGTAGTCAACACGATGTGGTCAGCACCGGCTGCCGCCTTGCCCATTTCGGGGCGCTTGTCCTTATCGCGGTTCCCCCCCGCACCGAAGATCACCCAGAGTTCCCCTTCGCACAGCGCGCGCGCAGTCCGCAGCGTGCGGCTCAGGGCATCGGGTGTATGCGCGTAGTCGATCACCACGTATGGCTGCCGATGCACCACCTCGAAGCGCCCCCTGGGAGCGCGCTGCGAGGCGAGGACGCGGGCGGCGCGGTCGGCGGGCACACCGAGCGCGGTGGCCATGACGAACGCCGCCAGCGCGTTCTCCAGAAAGATTTCGCCGATCGCGCCGAGCTCGAGCTGCTCGGGCAGCTCGAGCGCGCGGGCAGCCTCCGTCAACGCCACCACCCGCGCCCGCGTCCCTTCCCAGCTGAGCCGGATGTCCTGGGCGCTGACGTCGAGGGGGAGCTGCGGTGTTCCGCGAGACGGCACACCGTAGAAGAGTTTGTTCACGTGGGCAGGAGTCACCTCGGCCAGCAGCGGAGCGACTTCGTCTGCGCCGTTGAGCACCGCGGTGGCGCCTGGCGGCAGGTGCAAGAAGAGCTGCGCCTTGGATGCGAAGTAGTGCTCGGGGCTGGAGTGTGCGTCGAGGTGGTCGTGGCTCAAGTTCGTGAATATTGCCGCGCGGAACGGCCACTTCTGGGCGAAGCCTTGAGCCAGCACCTCGCTCGTCACCTCCAGGCTGGCGAAGCGCGCGCCGCGGTCTCTGGCGCGTTCCATCAAGCGGATGAAGCCGCGGTAGGTCTGCGGCAGGTCGGCTTGTTGCTCTGCACCAAGGTACAGGCCCAGCGTGGTCGTGCGCGGCACAGGAGGCGCGAAGTCGTCCAAAATTGCCGCGAGGAAACTTGTGGTGCTGGTCTTGCCGTTGGTCCCCGTGACGCCAACGCTCGTGAAACGTTCGCTCCAGCTCGGCGGGTCAGGGAACGGTTTGTGCGCCATGGACGAAGACTATACCTCTCCCCCCAAACGAGCTGATCGTCGAACGGCGAGCCGCCCTTTCCGCGCTACGGAAGACAAACAGCAGACGGCGCCCGACTCGATGTCGAGCGCCGCCAACTGTGCGAGAGGTTCAGCCCCGAGAGGCTGTCTTGCTCTACTCGGCTGCGGTGAACAGCACGCCCTCGGCGCACAGGTACACGTCGCAGTCGGTGGCCATACAGCCAGCGAACACCGCGCGCGAGGTCTCGGTCATGCCGCTCATGAAGCTCTCGCACTCCCCTTGGTCGACGGGGGTGGTGGTGCCGCAAGCGGTGACCATGCCCTCGCAGTCCGTGGTCACGCCGGGATCGGGGCACGAGCCCTTCAGGGAGTCGTAGAAGCAGTTGTAGCCCTCGGTGTAGTCGCAGGCGTCGGTCATCCCCGTCAGGCAGCTGGCCACCGCCTCGTCACGG
>JAUILJ010000307.1 GCA_030433055.1 Polyangia bacterium | reverse complement strand
TATAGCCGATGTGAAAGTCGATCATCGACTCCCGCACCGTTGGTACATGACCCGTATCGTCGCGGCGCGCGAGCACCCACAGTGATTGCCACACGGCAACGTCGATAGCGGAGGGCATCCAGCCCATGAACGCCGCGGCGAACAGCACGGACTGCTTGCCCATCGCGAACGGCGCGCCAACCTGGGCCAGCGAGCCCCAGGCAACGCGAGGCAGCACCAGCACCGTCGAGATCAGCGTGGTCAGCGTGAGTACGCCAACCAACAGCTTCGTCACGCGATCCAACCAGCGATAGTGACCAACGGCCAGCAGCGCCGCGCACAGCGCCATCAGCCCGGCGCTCACCAGGATCAGGTTCAGCTTCAGTCCAAGCGTCGCCACGAGCAGCGCCGCGGTGACGAACGTCACCGCAGCCTGCACGGTGAACATGGTCAAGAGCGTCAGCAGCGCGTAGAGCCACAGCGCCCAGCTGCCTTGACGGCGATAACCCTCGAGGAGTGAGGTCCCCGTCGCCGCCGCGTACTGTTGACCGAAGCGAAACGCCGGATACTTCGTGAGGTTCGCCAGCAGCATCACACCGAACATGCCGAGACCGAACAGTGCGCCGGCGCGTGTCGACTGCACCAAGTGCGAGACACCAACCGCGGCCGCCGCGAACAGCAACCCAGGACCCAGCGCCTGAACCCAACCCTTCTCCTGCATGAGCGGCGCGAGGATAGTGGCTTTCCGCGCGTCTCTCTATGCCCGTCACGCATCCACGGATGCTGTGGGTTTCCACGGCCCTTTTTCGGCTACGGCTACCCGTTGGCTCGCAAAGACCTCGACCAAACGAGCGAGTCGACCAAGCGGGTGACTCACCGTTGACGCCCACCGTCCTGCCCAGGCGGTGATTGCGGTCCACATCCGCGACGTGGAACGTGTGTACGGGCAGCTGGAAGCTCCCCACCTTCTGTGTCAGCCGACGGCCACCACCATGGGGCGCATACCCCGCAAAGGCGGTCAACCCAGCGTCGAGGAGCGGGCGGGGCCGGTGTCAAGCCGCGCCATCAGACCAGCAGCTCAGTACGCGCCGCAAGCGACGGGCACAACCGACGCACGTGAGCGCTTCACGAAGCTAGATTCGCACTCGCTCCTCAAATCCACGCGGTAATGGACAGCGAGGGAGCCTCAGTTGGTGCCACCAGCGCCGGTCGTACCCGCACTGCCGCCCGTCGCACCGCCGCTGCCGCCTGTCGCGCCGCCGCTGCCGCCCGTCGCACCGCCGCTGCCGCCCGTCGTACCGCCGCTGCCGCCCGTCGTACCGCCGCTGCCGCCCGTCGTACCGCCGCTGCCGCCTGTCGTACCGCCGCTACCTGCGGATCCGCCAGTCCCACCCGTCGCAGAGCAAGGACAGGAGCAGCCAATCGGTGGCGCGTCGCTGGGTGCGCTCCCGCACTCGGTGGGCTCAGGAACGTCGACGATCTCGCCGGGCGTCGCCTCTTTGGCGGTGAACTGAATACCGAGGCTGAGCCCATCGCACTCAACGTCGGGGTTCGGATCCCCCTCGAGCAACGAATCTGCGCGCTGGTTCAAGAAGTCGAGCAACGCCTGGTCGCTGCCGCACAGGTTCTCGCACATCCCGATCTCGCGCAGGCTGCCAATGAACTCACTCGGCTTGATCACGCCGCCCAGCGTGCCCTCGGGGATGCTCCAGTTCTCATCCTGAAAACCCAGGACCAACTTCGCTGCGATCACACCCCGGTGAACCAACAGGCGAGCGCCCGCCGTGTGCCCGCCGCTGCGCGCGCCGGAGAACCAGAACTCCGTGGGATCTGGCAGCTGAGCGATGAGGTACCCGTTGCGTACATACGCATTCGCGTCGGCGTAGATCGAGTCCGGCAAGGTCTTCGGCTCGACCCCGGTCGTCTTGGTCAGGTAGCGGGACGACATTCGAAACTGATCGGACTCGAGCCATGCGGCGTTCTTGGACCAGTCGGTGGGAAGCCCACCTCCGCTGGTCCCGCAGATGCTCTGGCTCAATCTCTCTGCGCCGTCCGACGAGTAGACGTCCAAGCGCACGTTCGGATCGTTCAGGCTGCCGTTGTAGCCCGAGATCTTGAACATCACTCCGAACTCGCCGTGGAGCAGACCGCAGTTCAAGTGCGCCTCCGTCAGCCCAAACGGCTCCAGCGCCGGGACCTGACTCGCGACCGTGAACAGGCTCCCAAACGCGTTGTCACGACAGGCCTCACCATCGTCGGGAGAGACCTGGCTGTTCTTGCAACCGAGCTCATCCGATTCGCCCGTGCAGGTCGTGGAGCTATTGCAGCGCCCGTCGAGGTCAAAGCCTATCGACTGCCAAGCATCTGGATCCGGTGTCGACGGCTTGTCGTCCTTGGCGCTGCCAAAGTGGACAGTGAACATCCCAAGGTACAGGGGAGGGAGATCTGCGGCGTCTTCGACGCTTGGTCGCTGGTCGGCGGTGGGCACGCCTTCGGTGTCGCAACCGTTGGCGCTCTGGTGAGGCCAGAATGGATCCTTGTCGGCCGTCCCGCCGCTGCTGACGTCGCTTCCAGCGTCGTTCGCGCCCCCAGTGCCTCCCGATTCCGCCGGGACGAGCAAGGACGAATCGTACTCGCTGCATGCATAGGCGGACCCCAAGGTGAAGGTTGAGAGAGCCAGCAAACGCAGGCGTCGGACACCCAAGGATCCTCGAGTCATGGCTTCCAGCATGACCCCAGCCGCGAGGGAAACGCCAGATCTGACTGGGCGAAAGCAGCGGTTTGGTCCCCTGTTCCTGTGCCTTTTGGCCTCATTTGGCAACAGGGAGTATTCTCGCGTGCGATGGCGTTTGGGAGCAGGCAAGCCGTGGCTGACTCATCCCAGGCGCTCGCGCCATCGACCCCAACCCCCGGCCCTGCCGGCGGGGGCCTGTGGCGTGCCTCCCGCTGGAGTATCGCGCGGGGGGTAGCAGCCTTCTTTGGAGGTTTCAGCTGCCTGAACGCGCTGGGGGACACGTTCGAGCGAGGGTTCGACGCCAGCGGCTGGTGGATTGATCTGCGCGGCCTCCCCCACTGGTTGGGATGGTGCGTCGTCATGCTGTCCGGCGTTGTCCTGCTGGGATTCGCGTGGCGCCCGCGGCTTGGAGCGGTCCGGCGCAAGCTAACGCTCGGCTGGACCATGCTCTTGATGGCGTTTTGTGGAGCCAACGTCCTGGCTTTCGCGACGGCGATTGATTCCGGGCGGATTCACACGCCGCGCCCCATCCCGGTTTCTGCGCTGATCTTGGTCGCGCTGTTCAGCGTGATGCTGAGCGCGCTCAAGAACGACTTTCAGCACAGGCGTTTCGCAAACTGGCAGGCGTTGGGTGTCCTGGCGCTGGTCGCGCTGGTTTGCCCCGTGGCTCAAATGGTGCTCTTCGGCAAGACCGACTACCGACGCCCCGCCGACGCGGTGGTCGTGTTCGGCGCCCGGGTCTACCCCAACGGCAAACCGTCTCTGGCGCTGGCTGATCGCGTGCGCACGGCGAGCCGCTTGGTGACCTCCGGCGAAGCCGAGTGGCTCGTTGTTTCCGGCGGACCAGGCGATCGGGGCACCCACGAAACGCTCGCGATGCGGCGCCTAGCAATTCGCATGGGCGTTCCCCCCGAGCGCATCCTAGTGGATCGCCAGGGGCTAACGACCAACGACACCGTACAGAACTCCGTGCCCATGCTCAGGCGGATTGGAGCCAAGCGCGTGCTCGCGGTGAGCCACTTCTACCACCTGCCGCGCATCAAGCTCGCATATCAGCGCGCCGGACTGAACGTGTACACCGTGCCCGCTACCGAGACGCGCCGGTTGCGCAAGCTGCCGTGGTTCATGGCCCGAGAGGTAGCTGCCTTGTGGCTCTACTACTTGAGCCCGTTGACCTGACCTCAGCCCTCGAGGCCCGAGAGGGCACCGGCGTTGAAGTCGGCATGCCCAAAGCTGTTCACGGGCACGTCCAGCGCATTGAGGATGCTCACCAGGAGCTGGTTGTGAGCCACTCCGTCGTACTGCAAGTAGCGCCCCATCTTCAGCCGCCCAGCGCCGCCGCCCGCGATCAAGAATGGCATGTCGTTGTGGGAGTGTGTATTCCCCGCGGAAACTTCACTGCACCACACGATGATCGTGTTGTCGAGTACGGTGCCATCACCTTCCGGGATCGCGTCGAGCATCGACATCAAATAGGCGAGCTGTTCACTGAACCACTTCCCGCGCTTGACTAGCTGCTCTCGAGCCGAGGCGTCGCTCGGGCCAGCGTGGCTCAGCGAGTGCCCGGAGCCCAAGCTACCAAGCCACGGGAAGCGAATATCATTGATCGCGTTGGAGAACTGGATGCTGGCGACCCGCGTGAGATCGCACCGGAAGGCCATCGCGAGCAGCTCCAGCTGAAGCTGGGAGATCCGAGGCATCTCGTTCTCGTCATCGACCGCCAGCGTGCCGGGATCGGGGGGATTCGCGCAGGAACTGCCAGCGTCCATACCGCCACCACCACCTCCCGCGTTCGCGGCGAGCTGAAGGCGCTGCTCGAGGTCGCGCACCATCTCGGCGTGCGCTTCCAGCTTCTTCCGGTCCTCCTCGCTGACGCGCTGATTGAGCAGAGCGAACTGGCCCTGTACGGCATCGAGCACGCTCTTGCGCTTGTCGAACTGGACCAAGCGCTCGTCCGGATCCCCCGCCAGGCCGCTGAACAGGCGTGACCACACCTGGTGCGGGTCGTTCACCGGGGGGAGCGGGCTACCGGGCGCGCCGTACACGATACGGGCGCGCACCTCGGCCGCCGTTGCGCGCACTCCAAGTTCCAAGCTCGGGAGCGCCGTGACGACGCCCAGGTGGTCGACGTACGCCTGATCGACGCTCTGCCCGTTGGCCCAGCCCGCCAGTGAGCCACAGCCGTCCGCGAACTCGCCTTCCTGCAGCTCTTTACCCGTGAACAGGCCACCGATGCCTCGTTGATGGGGCCCGCCCGGACCGGTGCTGGTGACCTTCAGGTCAAGTCCCTTCAGCAGCAGGAGCTTGTCTCGCCAGGTCTCGAGCGGAGTGAGCATCTCACCCAGCGCGAAATCCGTTTCGCCGCCAGACGTCGGCCAGAAGGCGTCCTCGATGGTGCCGTTCGGGTTGTACATCAGCACGAGCCGCTTGATCGGCGGCGGCGTGCCGGCAACCACCTCGAGGCTGTTCAGCAGCGGCAGCCCCAGAGCGATACCTCCTGCGCCCTTGAGGAACGCGCGGCGGCGCAAGGTTGCTCGCTTCCTCGCGGCAAAAGTACCCCGACGAGTCACTGCGCGACCTCCTCACCACGCGGGCGACGATAGCGGAACGCATCGCTGAGCGTGATCGCCACCAGCAGCTCTCGGAAGTTGCCACCCGACGCCTGAAAGGCGTCCCGCACCTGCTGCAGGCTGCAGCCATCGGCGTCGTTCTCCACGCGCCCGGTGGCGTAGCGGTACCACTGTGTGGCGATGCAGTCCTCCACCTGAGCGCTATCGGCCAAGCGCTTGGACAGCTGCACAGCACCGTTGAACTTGCCGTTCAACCGCTCTTCAGTGGCTTCCAGCACCTGGCCCGAGGCGTCCACCGGGATCCCAAATTCATCCTCCCGGAAACGTCCAAGCTGGTCGTAGTTCTCGAGACCAAATCCGATGCCGTCGATCTTCTTGTGGCAGTCGCTACACCCGGGGATCGAAGTATGTTCCGCGAAGCGCTCACGGGTCGTGAGGTTCGGGTCTGGATCGGGTGGAGTCTGATCTACCGAAGGCGGCGGCGGATCGATGGGCTGACAAAGCACCTGTTCGCGTACGAACACGCCACGCTTGATGGGAGCAGACTGATCGGGGTGGGAGAACATGGCGAGCATCGCGGGCTGAGTCAGCAGGCCCGCGCGCTCGCTTGCGTCCAGCTCGACTCTAGCAAAGCCCTCGGCCGGGGCCTCTACTCCGTACAGCTTCGCCAGCTCGGCATCGACATAGACCACGGGGGACGTGAACAGGTCATGGACGTTACCTTCGCCGTCGAGAGATATTTCCGTAAGGAACCGCTCAAGGGACTCTCGCCACGACTGCGGGAGCTGCATCGAGTTGATGCTGATTCCGGAGTTCAGCCCCGGGGTCTCCTCCCGCACGATGTTGTCCAAGCGGTCGAGCCCGAGCCATTGACGATTGAAGTCCAGCACCACATCGTGGGCTCGGGGGTCCTCGAGCATGCGGCGCGCCTGGGCCTCGATCTGCTCGGCGGTGCGTAGCTCATCATGGTCCGCGGCATCGAAGAGCACGTCATCGGGCATGCTATTCCACAAGAAGTAGCTCAGCCGTGCCGCTAGCTCGTAGGAGCCGAGCTGAACCGCACCCGTATCCTGGGTGACACCCGAAATCGATTCCGGGCGGTAGAGGAACTGGGGCGTCTGCAAGAGCGCCTGAAAGATCAAACGCAGCCCTTCCTCTGAGCCATACTTGGGCGCGCTGTTCTGGAATACTCTCAGCAGCCCACTGGCTTCGTCTTCGGTCAACGGCCGGCGAAAGACACGCTTGCCGAACTGAGTCACGAACTCCGCGGCGCAAGCTTCATCCGCACCCGTCACGTCGCAGGGGACGATCGCTCCAAGGTCGTTGGCGGACAACTCTTCACTGAGTACCTCCGCGGCCTCCAGGTACTTCTCGATGCCGAGCGGCGACACCTGATGTGCGCGTGCGTTGTTGCTGAAGCCGTTTGCAGTGTTTTCGAGAGGAAACAGATCTTGGGCGAGACGCAGATCCAGGCCCAAGAGGTCACGGATGGTGTTGTCGTACTGGACCCGCGTCAGCAAGCGCGCCTCCGCGGACACGGTGTTCACACCCTCGCAAACCAGGCGATCACCGCCCGAGTCACTCGTCGGCTCATCCTCGTGGGAGCAAGCAGGCTGAAGAAACGCCGCCAAGCCGAGGCTCAGCACGCCAAGTTTCGTCAGCCCTCGCATAGGCCCTAAGCCTGCCCCATGGGTCAGGGCAGCGGCAAGGAACACCCGCAGAGATGAGCACTTAGGCCGCTTCGCGGGAGCCTTTTCTCAGCTCCCTCGGCCCTGCTCACCTCCCATCGGCCGGGAGCGCCGCTCATGCCTGCATGGTCGTTCAGTCGGTGGAGCCGGCGTTGGCCACGGCCGTGCGCCCGTCGGGGCGCTGGTGCCCGATGCTCAAATCTTGATAGCGCGGTACTTGATGCGCTTCGGCTGGTCCGCGTCCTCCCCCAAGCGACGACGACGGTCCGCCTCATACGCTTCGAAGTTGCCTTCGAACCACACCGCCTGGCTGTCCCCTTCGAACGCCAGGATGTGCGTGGCGATCCGATCGAGGAACCAGCGATCGTGGCTCGTCACGACAGCGCAGCCTGGATAGTCGAGCAGCGCCTGCTCGAGGGACTGCAAGGTCTCAACGTCGAGATCGTTGGTCGGCTCATCGAGCAACAGAACGTTGCCCCCCTGCTTCAGCAGCTTCGCCAGGTGCACGCGATTGCGCTCACCACCCGAGAGCTTGCCGACGGGCTTCTGCTGGTCGCTTCCGCGAAAGCCGAACCACGAGCAGTAGGCCCGGGCCTTCACCTCGCGCTTGCCGAGCTCCACTACGTCGTTTCCGCCGCTGATCACGTCGTACACCGACTTCTCGGTTCCCATTTCCTCGCGGGATTGGTCGACGTACGAGATCTGGACGGTGTCTCCCACCTTCAGCTCCCCCTGGTCCGGCGCCTGCTCGCCGACGATCATGCGGAAGAGGGTCGTCTTGCCGGCGCCGTTGGGACCGATGATCCCAACGATGCCGCTGCGAGGTAGCCGAAAGTTCAGGCCGTCGAACAGCACGCGGTCGCCGAACGCCTTGGTCAGACCCTCGGCCTCGATCACGTCGTCACCCAGGCGCGGGCCTGGCGGAATGCTGATTTCCCCGCCCTCCATGTTCTTGCTCGAAGACTGGTTCATCAGCTCTTCATAGGCCTGGAGGCGCGCCTTGCTCTTGGCCTGCCGCGCCTTGGGAGATGCCCTCACCCACTCGAGCTCTTGCTTCAGTTTTCGCTGGCGAGCGCTCTCCTGCTTTTCTTCCTGGGCGAGACGCGTCGTCTTCGCCTCGAGCCACGCTGAGTAGTTGCCCTTGAAGGGGTAGCCGCGTCCCCGGTCCAACTCGAGGATCCAGCCTGCGACGTTGTCCAGGAAGTATCGATCGTGAGTCACCGCGACCACCGTGCCCGGGTATTCCTGGAGGAAACGCTCGAGCCACGCGACGCTCTCCGCGTCGAGGTGATTGGTTGGCTCATCGAGGAGCAACATGTCGGGGCGACCGAGCAGGATGCGACACAGCGCCACCC
>JAUILJ010000306.1 GCA_030433055.1 Polyangia bacterium | reverse complement strand
GCGGCGTACGCACCGACGGGTGGCCGGGCGGCTCCGCCAAACAAGCCGGGCTTCGCCGGGTTGATGGTGGGCCTGACCGACTGCGTGGACCCGGCAGAGCTCGAAGCCTTTCAGACCTGGTACGACGACGTACACGCAGCGGAGGCTCTGGCTCCGGGGATCTTCGAGACCGCGCGGCGCTACCGACGGCTGGGTCCGGCTGAGCCCGGGCATTTTCCCGCAGAAACAGCCGACGTTTCCCCGCTGCCAGCGCCCGAGTTCCTGGCGCTGTACGAGAGCGTACGCGCGGGAACGGAGGCGGTCGCGGAGTTGGTCCGCCCCGAGAATCGCCCTCCGAGTCCCTTGCACCCGAGCTGTCGCATACGCGGCTTCTGGGCGTTCGATCGACGCTGAACACGCGTGACTTGCGCAAGCGTCGCCTTCGCGGTCTGCTTCGAGGGTGAAGCCAGGTCCTACCCTTCGTGCGCTGCTCCTGATCAGCGTCGCTCTGATCCCGTTGGCCTGCGCGCCGACGCAGCCAGCTCGAGCCGCGACGGTGCGCCCCATCATCGGCCCTGACGGCACACAGATGCTCCACGTGAGCTGCGGAGCCGACGAGGGGCTCTGCTACCAGGCCGCGGGGAAAGCGTGCCCCGGAGGCTACGACGTCGGGCGAACTCACAGCCTGTCCCAGGGCAACTTCTTCGTGCGCTGTCGGCCCCCGAGCTACGGGGATGCGTGGTCGGTGCGCGGAGGCGCCGCAGCGACCACTCCCCTTCCGGCCCCGCCGGCCAGCTCAACGCCGCCACCCGGTGCGGCTCCCCCCAGTGCGACGTCACCCAGCGCCTCGGCGCCGGTCATCTACCCGCGCCCTGGTGAGTTCGACGTCGGTTACTGAGCACTCGAGCGCTGTCAGAAAGCGCCGCTGAACGTGAACTCCGGGCCATGGAACAGATCCGAGGCACCGAAGTCGATGGCGCGGTTGTCCTCCTCGGAGCCACCGCCTGCGGTCAAGCTCGAGCCTATCAATTCCGCGCGGTAAACACCGTTGATGTAGAGCCTGAGCCGGCTGCCTGACTTGAACACCCGGTAGCGCGCCCCCAGACCGAAGCCGAGATCAGCGGCGATCGCCGTGGTGGAGTCACGCTGACGGTTCGCCTCGACGTCTGGGACCGTGGCGAGGTTGTCCGTGAGGAAGTAGTAATCTGTCGGCCCGCCGCCGATGTAGAGCGCCATGTCGAAGAAGGGAGCGAACTGCTTGGTCTCGCCCGGTCCAAACCGTGCGGTAACACCCGCCATGTAGTACTTGCTGTTGACGAACTGCGGCGGAGACTGGCGCACGAACACGTAGTTGGCACGATCCTGGGAAGGATCCGTGTCCTGGAACTCATACAGGATGCGGGGCAGCTGGTAGTCGAAGTAGCGGAGCCCCACGACGAGCTCCTCGATGTACGCGCGCCCGGCCCCCTCGCCCATCGCGAACGAGATATCGTAGCCGACGTCGATCTGAGTCATCTTGAACTTGAACGGCGCGCGCGCCACCTCGGCGTCGGTCGCGACGTCCCGCACCACCGCTTCACCGGCGGTGAAGTTCGCGATGCGCACGTTGGTCTTCACCCCCAGCACCGCCAAGCCCACGTTGATGGCCTCGCTGGTCAGGCCCTCGGCCCCGAGTTCATTTCCGAGGTTACCCTTCTCGATCGAGCCGCCGCTGTTGAACACTCGGTCGGTGGCGAAGCCCAGATCGAGCCCCACAGCGTCGGGCATCTGGACCCAGTCGAAGTTGACCCGCAGGTGAGCCGTGGCCAGCAGGATCGGGCTCACCTCGTAGTCGAGCTTGCGCGTTCGGCCGGTGTAGCTGTAGCTGACCTTGTCGTTGCTGCGTTGCTCGTCCGAACCGAGGGACGAGTAGAAGAAGGCCTCGGCGCCGCCGGCGATATCCACCCGCAGGGAATCGAGGGTGATGCCCGCGACTTGATCGACCGCGCTCTCGCGCCAGGCGAAGCCCGCCGTCTCATCGAGGTTCTTCTTCTCGTAGCTGGCGAGGGCCTCACCGAGGGGTTCGAGCACCGCGAGCTGGCGACTCAGTCGCTCCTCGATCGCCGTCACCCGAGTGGGGAGCGCCGTGAGATCCGAGGCGACTTCGCTGGGGTCGGCGCTGGCTTCCAGCGCCTGTCCCATGCCGGTCATGATCGCTGGTGCATTGGGCACCAGGCGCGCCGCCTGAACGCTGATGATGGGCACCATCGCCAGCGCCTCCATCTCGATGCGCGCCAGCACCGAGGTGATGATCAACGCGTCCTTGGCCAGCGCGCGCTGGTCTTCACCGCGAGGCTGGGTCTGCTTGAGGCTCTCGACGCTGGAGTTGATCGAGGCCGCGGTCTCGTCCGCTTGCTTCTTTGCCGCGTCCAGGCTCGCACGCGCGTTCTGCACCGCGGGGTGATCCGCCTGAGGCAGGAAGAACGGGGCCGGAGGATATTGCTTCTCGACCTCCGCCAGCTGCGCCTTGGCCACTAGCACCATGCGCTGCCGCTTGGCGTACGTGGCCCATTTCGCCTCGAGGCTCGCGAGCTTCGGGTCCAGCGTCGCGAGCGCCTTGAACAGGTTCGGGTAACTGTCGGCGCCTCGGGCGACGGCCCCCTCGCCTGCGTCCTCGCCGTCGTCTCCGCCCGCGCTCGTCCCTTTGTCCGTGGGCAGGGCTGGCGTCGACTCGCCATCGTCCTCGTCGAGGTCGATATCCTCGGGTTTTACCGGCTTCCCGGGCGCCGCCATCATTTGCCGCGCGGCAATATCAGAGGCAGGTCGCGGGGAAGCCTTCGAGGTCGCGTCGTCGGAATCGGCGTCGTCGCTGTCGCTCTCGTCACCTCCAGGCGCCTTGCTCCGCGGCACCTCCGAGAGCACCCGCTCGAGGTGGATGCGATAGATCTTGAGGATCGGGACCTCGTACTCGCGGCTGGTGTACGGCTCCTGCCCACGGATCTGCTCGCGGATGCGTGCTGCTTCGCGATCGCTGAGCGGCAGCTTCTGGATCCACGGGTCACCTGGCGTGTAAGGCGTCTCGAGCAGCAGGCGATCGACGAGATCCAGCGTGGCGTAGAGATCCTTCACGCGATCGATGGCGACCGGCAAGTTGGGATCCTCGTAGGCGTAAGCCCGCAGCGCGCGGACGTTCTGAGTCGGACTGCACCCGATCAGAGCTGTGGCACCCACCCCAAGCAGCAGCAGCGCTCTGCTCCGAGCGCGCACGCGTCGGCTCAGCGCCGCGCCCCTCACCCCAAACCCCAAAACACTCATGGCGAGGCTTGGTAAACGCTCGGCTGGTGCAAAGCAATCGCTGAGCCCAGTAGCCTTGCGATTACGTTGAGGCTTGAACCAACACGCGGTCGACTCTCCGCGCGCGGAAACTCCAGGGGCGATCCCGACCTCACACGGCGCCTTCGCGTTGTACGCTCGGAGCCATGACGGATCTCCCCTCCTCTGCGACCACCGGCACCAAGCACCGGATTTCCATGCATCTAACCGGCCTCGATGGCCGCGAGCTGGTCGAGTCCGCTCGAGAAGCAGAAGCGGCGGGCGTGGAGTCGCTGTGGGCGTCGGAGCTCTACACCAACCCGTGGGTGCAGCTCGCCGCGGTCGCCCCGTCGACTGAGAGCATCACCCTGGGCACGGGCGTCGTGCTCGGCTTCGTGCGCAGCCCGATGGCGCTGGGCGTCGCCGCGCTCGATCTCGATCAGCTGACTCGGCGCCCCGATGGCAGCGGGCGCTTCGTGCTGGGCCTGGGCACCGGCGTCAAGCAGCTGAACCAGCGCTGGCACGGTGTCACGAACTTCGGCGGCCCCGTGCGTCACATGCGTGAGCTGATCGAGTTCTTACGCCTGTTCTTCGCCAAGGCGCACACACCGGAGCCCATCAGCTATCACGGCGAGTTCATCCATGCGGATATTGACTCCTATCGGCGCCCCGGCAGAGGGCCCGCCACAGCCATCCCGATTTACCTCGGAGCCAACCAACCTCGCATGCTGGAGCTAGCGGGCGAAGTCGCAGACGGCGTCCTCGGCCACGTGTTCATCTCGCCGAGAGCGCTGAGAGACTTCACGTTGCCCCACATCGAGACGGGACTGAAGAAGTCGGGTCGCAGCCGCAGCGAGTTCACGTTGGGCGCCGGCATCACCACCGCCATCTCCAGCGACCGCGCCACGGCGCGGCGCCACGCGCGGGGCCCCCTGGCATTCTATGCAACGGTGCGCACCTACGCAGCGGCCTTCGAAGCGGATGGCTTTGGCGCTGAGGTCGCCGCCATCCGCGAAGCCTTCAAGGGAGGAGCGCGCGACGCGCTGCTGGATCTGGTGACGGACGAGATGGTGGACACCTACTGCGCCGCGGGCACGCTGGACGACGTGATGAAGCGACTGGACGAGTACGACGGCCTGCTCGACGTCAAGGGGGTCAGCCCGCCGCGCCACTATTGCCCCACGGATGCGCATCGCGAGTACCGTCGCGCCATCCTGGAGGCCTTCGCCTGAAGCAGGAGCAGCGACACAGCCGCGGCGACCCCGGCGATTCGCCGCGCAAATTCAGGGCGTTCCGTCACCCGTGTCCGCGTCGCTGCTCCCTGCATCAGCCCCCGCATCCGCGTCGCTGGGGGGCTCGACATAGTGCAGGAATATGGGTGACGACCAGGCGCGCTCTTGGTTCGGGCTCAAACAATCGTCGCTCGAAGGCGTGCGATAGTCGCCGTAGCAAGGGTTGGGCTTGATGCACGTGCCGCTCGCGTCCCGCTCGCAGCGCAGGCTCCCCGCGTTCACCGCAGGCGTCGGCGCTTGAATCGCGCGCACGTAGTACACCGCGTCTCGCTGGCCCACGACGTAGTCCGGATCCTCGAAGCTGACTTCGCAGATCTCCTTGTCTTTGGGGCACGCGAGGCGCTTCCAGGGGTCTTCGATCAAGTCGCGTAGCGCCTCGTCGGGGCGCTGCTGAGGACGGATACGGATCACCTGAATCTCAGTGAGGCGCTTGCGCTTCGAGCCTGGGTTGTGACACTCGCCGCGACACAGGCGCTCGAGCTCGGCGTCCCCCAGCGCCTGCTTGCTCCAGGCGGGGCAGCCGGGGAGTTCTTCCAAGGCGCCGGCTGCACGCACGCGAAAGGCGGGGATCCCGCCGAGCGCCGCGGCCGAACCCATGGGCAACGGGCGCCCGCCCAGATCGTTTCCTTGTGGCAATAAATCAAACCAGAGGAGGATGCGGTCCCCACTGGTTCCGTACACTTCGCGGCGCTGGAGCGCGTCCCAGATCTGCCCTCGCGAGCGCCCTGCACTGTGCACTGCCACCAGGCCTCCGGTGAGAAAGAAGCTCGCCTGACGCTCGAAGTGAGGCAACGCGAACGGCGGGAGCACGTGCCGCAGCTCGGAGGTCAACTCCACGCTGGTCTTCGTCGGGGCGGCCCCTAGCTGCTTCTCGAGCGTGCTCCGCACCTGACCGAGCATGCGGTCCCGCCACTCGGCGGTCTCCGGGCCACGCGCCTCGGTGAAGTGCCGTCTCGCGAGCTCTTTGTAGCCAGTGCCAGGGCGGGCGGAGTGGTTGTCGCTCGACGCGATGAAGCCGAGCTGCGCGTGACGCGGCGCGGTCTTTGCCCCAGCGCTGGCCTCGGCGGATCCTCGGGGAAAGTAGCCCTTGGCCAGGATGTACTGCGCGCTGCCCCCGGGGCGATTCGAGAACGCCGGATTGAAGCAATCGGTGCACTGATCGCACTCGCCCCAGTCGGCGACGTCCGCCCACGGCAGCGTGAGGTGCCCGGACATCCCCGCCGCCAGGTAGTTCTGTTGCGCGGCGTTCACCGCCTGCGCGCAGTCCGGTGACGACTGGTCATCGCAGCGCGCACGCACCAGCTCGCCCGCCCTGCGGCAACACGGCTCGAACCCCGGCTGCGCCTCGGGACACACGAGCTTGTGAGGATCTTCCGACGACCGAGTCACGCTCTGAGTATCGCGGTACTCCTCGGAGTTGCCGTGTCCACTGTACACCTCGAGCAAGCGCTGGCTCGGGTCGTCTTGTGAAGGCGCGAGCTGCTTGTCCCAGGTGTAGCCCGCCGGCGTGTAGAAGCCCCACGTGGTGCCGTGTGGGATGACCAGGTGGGGAAAGCCCCACTGGTTCAGCTTCTCGAACAGCTCGCCGGGCGTCTCCGCTTCCTCGAGGCAATCCTTCGGGAGCTGTCGTGTGTCGACCCCCTTGGGACAGATCGGCGTCTCCCGCAGCTCCCGCATGTAGACGGCAAGATCGAGGTACCGCTGGCGACGCTGGAAATCGAGCAACGGGATGAGGAACGCACCCCGATTCTGCGCCGTGGCGCGTCGCAGCTGCGCCCCCTGTCCCACGGCGGCGATGGGCCGCGCAGGTAATTTCTCCTCTTCCAGGTCGCGGAAGATGACGTTCTTGTGGCCGTAGTGTTGTTCGGGGGTGAGGCCGACTTGTGTCCACTCCCAGCCCACGAACGCCACCAAATCCGGGTTCTCCTGATCGGCCGCTACCGCGTTGCACTGGCGGATCGCTTCCTTCGTCTCCTGCCAGTGCGCAGGAGTCACCCCCTCCGCGTGGTCATTGATGCTGAAGAAATCGAGCCCGGAACAGTAGCGCGCGAAGTCGCACGCATCGGCCGGAGGATGGGCACCGTCGCCACCGACGAACGGAAGGGTCATCAGGAAAGCGTCCGGAGAGAACGTGCTGTGAACATGGAGATCCCCGAACAGGATCTGCTTGGACGGCGCGGCCGCGTCATCGGAGGCAGCAGTCGGTGCTGCGCCAGACTCCTGCTGAGAGACCATCCGCGCGGATACCGCACTCGCCGGGAGCGCCGAGGCCCGAGGGGTGCCGGCGGCTTCGTGCTGTCCGCCCCCGTAGGTCCAGTACAAGCAGCCGCCGAGGCCAAGCGGGAGGCCGAGCCACAACCATCGACGCTTGCCCTTCGCCACCGCCCCCCCTCGCTACCTAGCGGCCCTTGAAGTCGGCTTCTCGCCGCTCGACGAAGGATCGAAGCCCTTCGGCTGCGTCCTCGCTCTGCATCAGCTTGCGGGCCTGTACGAGCAAGCCATCGCGAGCGGCGTCGAAGCCCTCGGACTCCACCTGCCAAGCCGATTCGAGCGTCGCCCGCACACCCAGGGGAGCACGGCGGGCCACGGTGACGGCGATCTCCAGGGCGGCTTCGAGCTCCTGCCCGGTGTCCGTGATTTGTTGCACCAGGCCGATACGTAGCGCCTCCTCGGCATCGAACTCGTCACCAGTGAGCAACCAGCGCATGGCGTTGCCCCGGCCTGCAACCTGAGGCAACCGCAGCGTGGCGCCACCGAACGGGAAGATCCCGCGGTTGATCTCGATCTGACCGAAGCGCGTGTCCTTGGCGGCGACGCGGATGTCCGCAGCGAGCAGCAGCTCGATCCCAATGGTCAAACACCAGCCTCGCACCGCCATCACCAGCGGCTTGGTGCGCCGCCGCCCTCGCAGCCCGAGGGGATCGACCAATCCGTCGGGAAACAGCGCCTTTCCGCTCTGGACCGCAGGCCCCACCTCCGCCAAATCCAGGCCAGCCGTGAAGGACTTCCCATGTCCAAACAACACCGCGCAGCGCAGCTCCGGGTTGTCCTCGTACTCCGTCAGGGCCTCCGCGAGTTCTTGCAGCGCTTGCAGGTCAAACGCATTGAGCTTGCCCGCGCGGTTCAGGCCGAGCGCCAGGACGTTGCCGCGGACTTCTTTCGTTACACGGGGTTCGGTTTCGGTCACTCGAGTCTCCCTGAGGCTGGGATGCGCAGCAGCGAGGTCGCTGGGCAACGCAAAAGTCAGTGCAACCCTTACCTACACGAGGGGCCGCCCGCCGTGAACCGTGGGCCGACAGTGTGGCGTAGCCGAACGCACACACTCCGAGCACCGATCCTTCGACCACCTCACGCCTGGCGGCGCCAGATCCGCGAGAAACCTGACTCCCAGCCCGTGTGAACCGAAGAAGATCGGCCGACTGGCTTGGCGATTGCTAGCCTGAGGCACGATGAATGCGCAGCGCGAGCCAGATGGGTTCCTCCTTGGCTTCACCCGTCCAGCAGCCTTCGCTGGCTCCCTGGGCTGGGCGACGCTAACGCTCACGGGTTGCCCTGCGCCCATTCCGCCCGTGCATGTGCACGTCTCCGGAGGCGCTGCCACCGAACCTCCGGGCAGGCCGAAGCAACAGGACGAACAACTCCTGGGCTACACCGCGCGGGTTGGCCTCAATCCTCTCGGCTACACCAAAGCCTACGACCACGATCCCGTCTTCGACATTGGCGTCGGCTACGAGCTGGAGCAACTGCCGTTCGCGGAAGACATTCCGACCACCCACGGGCCGTA